>NZ_DASTAT010000087.1 GCF_035712445.1 Oligoflexus sp.
TCAATTGCACGCCTCGGGAGCTGCGTTCGGAAGGAAATCCGCGCAAAGTCGACAAGGATTTTTTGCAGGACATCGAAAGGGACGTCACCGAACAGACCTGGGCCGAACCGGTATAAAGCCCGGGCCGTCCGATGACGATGGTCAGCGGCGCGAGCGGTCATTGAAACCGCAGCGCTTCCCCTTCCTCCGGCATCATGTTGAAGGCAGGGGACGCCAGTAAACGCGCCATGAAAATGCAGTCCCAGCCCATGCTTTCACGCCAGGCTTCCGACGACGTGTCGCGTTCCCAGGCCCACTGATAACGGCGGAAACCAAGATCATCCCAGGGTTTGGGGCAAACGTCGAGCACCCGCTGCACAACGCTTTCATTCGTGCCTTCCCGCAGAGCCTGGAAAAAAGGATTCTGCCGCTGGCGGTCATGGAGCTTTTCGACGATGTCCCGGGTTTTGCTGACCGATGAGGCCATGGTCAAACGCAGAAGCGAGGCCACCGCCTTCAGATGCAGCTCATAGCCGGGCTTCGCGCGATCCACTGCGACCATCTCGACGTCACTGACATCCATGCTCTCATTTTTCCGCATCTCGCGCGTGGTCGACAGATCCAGGTATTTCCAGACGCGCTCGAAAAGGGCCCAGGTCGCCGGCCGCAGATCACAAATCTCATTATCATCACGACAAACCCGGTAGCCATAAACCGAGCAGCCGCCGCTCAAAGGATTTTTGATGCTGCAGTATCTGTTGTCATAGATCCAGTTCTGCCAACGCAGGGCCGCATCCCGGTCCTGGGTGCGCACAAGGTAAAGGAGAACACCCAAGGTCTGGTCGCGGGAAAAGGACTTGGGCTCGCCCAGATTGCCGGGATTGCGGCGGGGAGAACGCCAGAAACGGCCGTCCGCATCCTGTGAGGCTCGGACTGTGGCGCAGCCGGCGTCTTCACCGACGAAACAGAGAAGGCCATTGAAGATTACCGAATCACCATCATCGCAGTTTTCTTTGGAAGGGAAACCATCGCAGGTTCGGACGACGTCCTGACGCCAAAAGTTCTCGGCGTCGGTGAGGGTTTGTGATTCCGCATGGGGACTGAAAGCTACGAGCAGAACAAAGAACATCAGAAAGGGCATGGACACACTTCCTCTGTGAAAAGGGACTAATCATTGTGACGAGCTACTCTCCCCATAGGACACTGTCAGGCCTGCTTTCGTCCACTGAGAAAAACCAAAGCGCTGACCTGGCATAACGTCCCAACGCTTTTGTGCCCAAGGACCAGAGATCACGCTGGTAATTCCGCTGGGATCGTGTTTGTAATAAGGGGTTGATGACAACCGTTGGCTGGGAGAAGGAAAATTGGAAAAGAGAATCGCTAAATTCCAATGGTTTTGGGATCGTTTGGATCAATACCTGGCCAAGTCGCAGTTGAAGCAAAGCCGGCAGCGCAATTATATTATCGAGGAATTTCTGCAGCTGGATTCCCACGTCAGCGCCGAAGATCTTTACAGTCGTTTAAAAAATACCGAGCACAACCCCGGTCTCGCCACCGTCTATCGCACGCTCAACCTTCTCAAGGAAGCAGGTCTGGTGGATCAGAAGCAGTTTGCTGATGGCAAATCGGTGTTCGAAGTATTGGATCCGAAGTCGCATCACGATCACCTTATCTGCGTGAGCTGCCATAAGGTTCAGGAATTCGCCAACGAGGAAATCGAAGCGCTGCAGAAGCAGGTCGCCAACCGTTATGATTTCCACCTGACTCACCACACGCTTGATATGTTTGGTATCTGCGCCGACTGCCAAAAGAAAAGCTAAAGCCCCCAGACCGTGACTCACCTTTATTGATTATGTAAAATAGACTTATCTACACCGAGGAGGCACTCGCCCAGTGCCTTTTCGCCGTTTCTTTTCGTCAGCAACCAAGGGGGGATCATGGTAGCTGCACGTCTGCGCATCGCTTTGTCTTTTTTCAGCGTGACATTGGGAATGAGTCTCGGCATCGACGCCGCCCAGGCCGGAGCGGTCAACGCCGCGGCCTGGGAATGGCAAGCCGTGAGCGGCACCATGTGCCGGGATGGGAGTGAGACCGGGTTTTTTCTGAAGAGGCGACCCTTCGACAAAAACCTCGTCATCTATCTGGAAGGCGGCGGGGCCTGCTTCAACAGCCTCACCTGTCTTTCCAATCCGAAGAATGTCGGTGATCAGTATCCGGGTCAGGATGGAATTTTCCAGGAGCGTGATGATAATCCCGTGAACGGCTGGAACTTCGTTCATGTTCCCTATTGCACCGGAGATATCTTTGCCGGTACGAAGGAAAATGTGCAGGTGCCAGGCGTGAACGGCAAGCAGAACTTCATGGGCTATCGCAACATGATCAAAATCATGGATCAGCTGAAGACCATGATGCCGGAGCTGGAAAACGTGCTGGTCACAGGCGTCAGCGCTGGCGGCTTCGGAGCGATCTTTCATTACCCGACGGCCAAGGAACGCTGGCCCGACAGCAGGGTCGTCCTTTTGGATGATAGCGGCATTCCTTTGGAAGACGAATGGCTCGCGCCCTGTCTGCAGCAGAGCTTCCGCAGCTTCTGGGGCATCAATGATGCCCTGCCGGAAGATTGCAGCGCCTGCCGCGGGGAAAACGGCGGAGGGCTTGTGGAGCTGGGCCGCCACCTGCGCGAGCGCTACGGTGATGGGGAGAAGGGGATGATCCTGAGTTATCAGGACAGTACCATGCGCTTTTTCTATGGATTTGGGCTGAATGAGTGCCGCCCGCCGCTATTTCCCAACTATCCGGCCCAGCAGTTTGAAGCCGGGGTGAAAAGTCTGCGGGAGAACTATCTGAAGGGCGGAATCTCAACTTTTGTCCAAGCCGGTAGCCAACACGTCTATATCAGTAGTAAAAGCTTTTATGAAACGCGGGCAAACGGTCAGAATCTCGCCTCCTGGGTGCAGGATTTATTGAATAACCAGGCCCAGGACCGAGGCCCCTGAATTTCCCGAGTGTCCTTAATTTTGCCTACGGAATGCCGATAAGAGCGGAAACCCAAGTGGACATCGGTATTCCGTCCAGGCATAGAGTCACTCATGAAGCATGTTTCGCAAAAGAAATCCATACTGGTGGTCGACGATGAAGTCGACCTCTGCGAGATACTTCAGTTCGATCTGGAGGACTCCGGCTACTCAGTCTTCACAGCCTATCGCGCTGCGGAAGCTTTGGACATCCTGGGGAAGCATCCGATCGATCTGATCGTCTCGGATATTCGTATGCCCGGTGGCGACGGCGTGTATCTGCTCGGCGAAGTGCGCAAACGGCACTTCGAAGAGCCTCCTGTCATCTTCGTCTCGGGCTTTGCGGATGTAACGGTGGCGGAGGCCTTTCACAAAGGTGTGGTCGGCTTCATCGCCAAACCTCTCAGTTTTGAAACCCTTCTGAATGCCGTGCAATTCCATCTGAAAGAAAAAAGCGTCCGCTGGACGGATCAAGAGCTGCCTGAGCCTCAGCGTCGCTATGAACGCAGTTTCGCCTCGCTCGCGCAGGCCGAAGCCGATATCGGCGCTCTTTTGGGCCGTGGCGGACTTTTTCTGCGCATCAACGAGGATCTGCCGCGACTCGATGAAGTCGTGAAGGTCACGCTGAATCTTTCCAAGGACGGCATAAAACTGGAAGGTTGGGCGGCCTGCCGCTGGATTCGCAATGCCAACGGTCCAAGGCATCCGCGTGGCGCCGGCCTGGAATGGCTTCAGCTGACGCCCGCGTCTGTGGGTTTTCTCACGAACCTGATCGAAGAGCAGAAACGTCTTCCTTTTATTCCCATGGAATAAATTAAGCCTCGACCTGCTCCGCTGTCTTCTTCACGTTTTCCAAACTCTGGGTCACAAAACGCTCCACGTTGCGACGGATCATATGATCGACGCGCGGGCTGATGCTTTCCCATTCAATGGCGCTTTCAAGGATCCAGCTTTCCGGGTCCGCATCATTCGGCGAAACCTTCTTGGCAATCACGCCGACCAGATCGGGATGCCCGACGAGCTGTGACGAGATTTCGCCATTTTCATAGCGATAGGTCACGCGTTCGCGCACGTCGGCATCGGGCACGGAAACAGTGCGCAGGACGCCGTTGTTGAAACGCTCCAGGATTTTGCTTTTCAGAATGCCCTTGTTGAAGCGCTCGGGGTGTTCCACTTCGTCCATCAGCGTTTGCCACAGGCGATCAAAGGGGGCTTTTACACTGCAGCGGAAATGTTCAGAAGCCATGTTTTTGCTCCTCCTTCTGGATACGTTTGAAAGTCACTCGTCCCACTCATCTTATAAGCCTTCGAAGGCCTGCAGTAAAGCCTGGGCCGATGCCTCACATTCCGCGCGGGTGATTCCGGCGAACAGCGGCAAATTGATGACCATACGGCTGAATCGTTGGCTATGGGCCAAGTCCGAAGTGCGGAGGCAGCCCTGGGCCGGTCCCTGCTCGCACAGCGTCTGGGGATAGGTGCGGGCGCAGCCGATCCCAGCATCACGCAGGCGCGCGGCGAGGTCATCACCACTGACCTTGTGACTTTGGATGACGGAAAGATAACCGTTTCCTGTGATGCCTGCCGGTGGCGTATACACGCGGCCGTGCTGCGGATAGGCTTCGAAAAATTCCTTGTAGTAAGCTTCGGCCTGAAGGCGCGAGTCGATCATGGCATCGATCTGCCCGAGCATGCGCAGAAGGAAGCTGGCCTGAATTCCGCCCATGCGCGAATTCCAGCCGACGTAGTCATAGGTATAGTGACCGGCGCGGCCGTGGTTGCCGAGCGCGCGGATGACTTCCGCCAGTTTCGGATTCGGCGTGAACATGGCTCCGGCATCGCCTGCCGCGCCCAGGACCTTGGCGGGATAGAAGGAGATGGTCGAAACTTCAGCACCGGTATAAACCGATTCCCCGTGATAACGGACGCCATAGGACTGCGCGCCGTCTTCGAGCAGGTGAATGCCTTCCTCTTTGCAGTATTTCCTGAAATCGCCGAGGCGGACGCTGGTCCAGCCGAGCAGGTGAACGAGGATCGCGGCATTGAAACGGTATTTTTCATGCCCGCGTTTGAATTCCTCGAAGTCCATCTGCAGGTCGTCGGGATTGATATCGACCAAAACAGGTTCCGCACCCAGCTGGGCAATGGCTTCAAACGGCGCCCAGAAGGTCATGTTGGGCACGGCCACGCGCATCCCGGCTTTGACGCCCAGGGCCTGAAGGCCGATGACCAGAGCATCGGTGCCATTGGCGCAAGCCACCGCATGCTCCGCTTCCAGGACCCGCCCCAGTTCCTTTTCAAGCTTTTGTACGGTGGGACCGCTGACGAATTCGGTTTGATCGAGACATCGCGTCCAGTCCGCGAGTATCTCTTCGCGAACAGGTTCAATACTACGCTTGAGGTCTATAAAAGGTACGCGCATGGGGGTCCTTGCAGGTATGTCAATTATGCGTTTACAAGTAGCCACTTAAGCCGTTTTTGTAGCAGTTTAGGGCGAGGATTGCAAAAGTTTCTGCTGGGGCCGGCTCTGAACCTGAAATGCAAAAGGGGTCCCGAAGGACCCCCGCGACCCCTGAAGAGGTCCTAGGCTTAAGCTTTCGGTGTGATCAGGACCTTCACGATCGAGCCGGCAGGAAGGTCTTTTTTCAGGATCACCACTTTGTCCTCTACGATGTGATAGTTGGTGATCTCGTTGCCATTCACGAATACCTTGTAGGTTTTAGGACCGCTGTAATCGACGCCGATATCGAAGCTGTTTTTGTAACTCTGGGCATACTTATAGCTGATGTTCAGTTTCTCGAAGTCTTCATCACCGCAGCTGAAGCCGATGGTATCCGCATGCACCTCCACGTTCTGGCTGCAGATCTGGTCGTCACCCTCGGCGCTGATCTTCAGCGTGTCGGGGAAGGGCTGGCCGGCGATGGCGATGTTGTATTGTTTGTCTTTGAACTCATAGTCCATGTTATAGACAGCGCGCACTTTCCGGCCATTGAAGATGGCATCGTTATCGACGACCAGGTTGCCGTTATCCACATTCGCGATCAGTTCTTCGTTGGTTTCTCTATCAATCAGGCGGAACTTTTCAATCCTTGCAGCGTCGGCACCCAGGATCGGATACTTCAGCTTCCGATCACCCGGCATTTCGTAGCGCAGGCTGACCTGGGATCCATCCGCGGGCGGCGTGGTGAAGGTCACCTTCTTCGTATTGGAATCATGCGTATAGTTCGTCACTTTCTTCTCATTCACCCAAACTTCAAGGCTGCCCGCCACGAAGTTCGCGGCATAGTTGAAGACCTTCCGCAGGGGGACGTCTTCCCGATACTTGACTTTGATCTGGGCGTATTCAGGCGGAATGTTATTCAGTTCGAGCTTGCCGTTCGCATTGTCGAAGTGATAAAGCTCCTTGGCCAATTTCTCGCCATTGATCAGGACTTCGAAGCTGTTGCTGTCGCCGGCACGGCTGGTGCTGAAGCTTTTCACCATGGGTATGGGCGAGTGCTTATAGCTCACGTCCAGTTTCTGGGAACCTTCGGGCACTTGCTCCAGTATGGTGAGGGTGTTGCCCGAGACGGTAAAGGCATTCACTTTCTTCCCATCGAGTTTGATATCAAGGCTCGTCGCCACCGCGGGCTTGCTCAATTCGAACTGAATGTTGATCTTCTTCCGCACGTTCAAAGAAATCTGCTCCAGGACGCTCGAATAGTTCGAGCGGCAGATGTCCGTCGAGATACCGCCGGTGTCGGTGACCATGCGCAGATATTCAGCAGGGTTGGGCGGATCCAGGTAACCACCTGAATTCTGGCAATCCAGGTTCGGATCGCTGGGATTGGCTGGGTTCGGAGCGGGCGGTTCCTGCAGGAGCAGGAAGGCGTTCACAGGGACGTTATAGCCCACGCGATCATAGAAATACTGAGCCGTCGCATAAGGAGCGCCGACGCAGCCTTCGTTGGAACCCGAACCGCAGTTCTTTTCATCGGTGATCAGAAGGATCGAGCGCTGGGAATCGGCCCGCAGCCATTCGTTGCTCGAAGTCGCACAGCCCTGGCCTATCATGGCATCGGCCGCGACTTTGATACCTTTTTCCACAGGGTCGCCACCTTCACCGATTTTGATCATGGTCTGGAAATCGGCGGTAGCTTTCGCAGGGTTCGCATCGTAGTCGGCGCGTGTGATATACTTGCGACCGTCGGCTGTGCGGTTCAAACAGGCGTTGGTCGTCGTCACCACTGCAATGCGCCAGTTGGTGTTCGAAATGTATTTCAGAATGCTGGTCAGGTTCTGGCTGATTCGGTTCTGGTAAGGACCCATCGAACTGGAGTTGTCCATCACGATCAGAAGATCGAAGATGCCGGCTTCCGAGATCTGAAACGACTGCGCGGCGCTGGTGCCATTATTCCCTTGCGTAAAGTTATCTTCGTAAACCGTGCGGTCGAGCTGCTGACTCAATTCCGCGGATTTCGGCGCCTGCACCAGCAGGAAATCCTGCGAAATAAGGTTGAAACCGCTATCAATGGTCAGGTTTGCGGTTTCCAGCTGTCCGGCTTCATAGGTTTTCAGATATTCAGGGGCCGCATCGGCCGACGCTTCCGCGGGGGGACCGCCGTTGTCGTCAAGGCTGCGGAAGTAGGTCGGATCACGGCCACAGGCGGTGGCCAGGCTTAAACCCATGAGCACACTCATAAGAGGGCTGCGTGAACTGGTGCGCGAGGACATGGTCGTATACCTCTAGGCTTTGGGTTTCCACACTGCCTGGAATTAATCAAGCAGCATGTCCTTACTTTCGGTGTGGAAAGTTTCCACCCTCTAACTTTTCTCAAGGGTTTTTTGGCAGAATCTTTCATAATCGTATAAGCCATGGAAAACGTGGTGAAATACAGGCGGGCTAAAGACTGGGAAAAATGCTCAGGACGCCGGCTTTTCACAACGCATTTTTGAGCTGATGGATGTCGCCTTCGATTTGCCTGGTATAAAATATAAAGACGATTGAAGAAAGAGCGCATGACGCCGGAGGAAAACCTTGAAGCTGCTGGATCGTAATGTTGGGATACTGGTCGTGGATCCTGTGAGTGCTGTCGTCTCAACTGTAAAACGCGTTTTGAATGAGCAAGGTTACAAGAATATCTTTCAGTCTGACTCCGTGATGGATGGATTCAACACGCTGGGTCAGGAGAAAATCGGTTGGATCATCACTTCGCTTTTCCCCGGTCAAAAGCTTACAGGCTGGCAGTTCCTGCGCCTTCCGCTGGAATTCGAAGCGTATCGCGAAACCATGACCTCGGTCCTTCTGAATACCGAAGAGCAGGATCTGCTCCCAAGCCTCTATGCGATGGGCATGGTGTCCTTTCACATGCGGCCGCTCACCTACAATTCCTTCAAAGCCGAAGTCGATAAGTTCCAGGTCACCCTGAAAAAGCAGCCCAGCTTGCCCATCGCGATCGCCACGGGCCTGCGAGACAAACTCACGGACCTCCAGAAGATAGACGATCTGGAGCGCCTGGAGCGCGGTCTATACAAGTGGGTTGATGGATCGGTGCAGCAGAAGATGCGGCTCATCAAAGCCCAGCTGGAGGTCGGCAACAACCTTGAAGCCCTGCTCGGCATGAAGCAGGTGCTGGCTTCGCATCCCGCACTGAAGGCCGAGATTATTGGTCTTGGTAAGAAATACCTCGGGATCGACGACATCAGCGATTATAAGGCCAAGCTGAATATTCACCATGCCCTGGTCGTCGACCCGGATGAATCGCAGCAGAAATTTCTGCGCGAGTGCCTGACGGAAATGGGCGTCGCGGATATCAAAACCTGTGAAGACGCCGCGGATGCCTGTGAATACCTGAAAAATAACAGCACTGTGGATCTGGTCATCGGCGAGTGGAGGCAGCGCGGCATGGAGGGAGGCGCCTTTATTCAGCACGTTCGGCATCACGGTTATGCTGATAAGCCGATCCTCATCTATTCATCCCTGGTGGATGAGGCCGCGGATCAGCTGATCGCGGAGGTGGGCGGCGTCTTCGTGATCACCAAGCCCTGTCCGAAGAAAGTTTTCCAGCAGCAGCTCGCCGAACAGTTCAATCGCTGGCGCTATCCCCTGGCCGCCGAAGACCTGGAGCAGAAGATTCGGCTGTCACTGGGAACGGGGGACGTGGACTACGCGCGCCAGCTGATGGTGCAGTTTGAAAACAATCCCAAGGTCGACGCCACGCGCAAAAAATTTCTGAAGGCCTGCTTTGCCTTCCAGGCCGGACAGTATCATGAAGCCAGGCAGATGATCCTGGAAAATGCCAAGATCAATCTGCCGAGTCACAAGGAAATCGGGCTTCTGGGGAAGATCCTTCTGAAGCTCGGTGAATTCGGGGATGCTCAGAAATGCCTGGAGCAGGCCAATGTCATGGTGCCCGGTAATATCGAGCGGCTTTGTGATCTGGCGGACGTCGCCTCGGAAACGGGGCAGGAAGATCAGATCATGAAGTATATGGATGAAGCCCGCGAGATCGGTGGCGACACCGGCATGGTGATGGCGGCCTATGCGCGTCATGCGACGGCTTTGGGCAAAGGTGATGACGCGCGACGCTTCATGGTCGATGAGGAAGTGGCGCGAAACGTGGTGGCCTATATGAATAACCTGGGCGTCTCCTATGCCTATACCGGGAAATTCAAGGAAAGCATTGATGCCTATGTGAAGGCGATCAAAACGCTCGGAGATCTTCACGTCGAGCTGCAGGGGACGGTTTACTATAACCTGGGCCTCAGCCTTGTTCGTCAGGGCCGTTATAAGGATTCGATTCCGGCGCTGAAAAATGCGCAGAAGAAAGCCGATGATACGGTGGCGAAAAAGTCGGCGCATCTCTTGGAACGCGTGCAGCAGGCGATTGATAATAAAGTGCCGGTGATACTGCGCGAGACGGCCAAGGAAATATCGACTCAGGTGACGAAGCTTCCTTCGATTCATCCAATGGACCAGTATCTGGAATTGCACGGCGCGCATATCAAACCGGGGGAGCACGGACTCTTCCTCGTCTTCCAGCCGACCATGCAGCTGGAGGTCGATCTGCAGGTCGAGTTCCCCAAAATTATACGGAAAAGTGCGTAGAATCCCTCATGGTTTGGTCCTTAAGCTGGCTCTCTGATCTGCCGATAGAGTGACATCGGAGGGCTTCGGCATGGACCAGGGACACGATCTAAGAACGATGAGGCCGATTTTCGTCAGTCTTTTCATAAGTCTGGCGTTGGCAATGGGCTGCAAGGATCGCGGTGAAGGCCCCAAATCACCCGAATCCAATCCCATAATGAATGAAGGACTACCTCAACCTGTGAGCGGAGATGCTTCGGGTCAGAAGACCGAGCAGCCGGACATTCCTGGTGCCAAGGCCCCAGGGACGGAAACCGGCAGCAATGTCCTGCCTGAAAAATTCATGACAGGACTGGGCGAATGCCAAAAGCAGGGTCGATACTTCGATCTGCAGGTGGCCAGCTGCACCGAGACGCCTTTGGCTGAATTTCCTTGTGATTTGACCGTTCTTCTGTCGGAAGGCAGTGCGGTTTTGAATGCGGGGCAAAAGCAGCTGCTCAAAGATTATGTGGAAAAGAACCTTCAGGGTTTTTCACTGTATGCCTGCACGGTCGAGGATTCGAAGCCTGCGCTGCATTTCTATAAAGTGGAAGCGGATAAGATCCGCGCGCACAACGTGAAGATCGCCAGTCCCTGATCCGAAGGGAGCCTTTTCAGGCTCCTTGAACATCCTCAAGGCTCCGACGGCAAGGACTCCAAATCCACCCAGCCCTTTTCATTCGCCTTTAAATTCTGCGCCAGAAACCGCCGGAAATCGGTATTATGCGGCTCCAGGCAGCGCTGGAGTTCAGGACTTCCCACGCGGAATTCATTGCACTGAATCACAGCGCCCGCGAAAAATTGCGTGCAGCTCTGCAGAAAACGGGGCATGTAGCGCGAGACGAAGGCCGTTTTATCGGGCCCGCTCAGATCCCGGCCACCGGCGCGGAAACTCGACTGCAGATCCTGCCAGCGTTGACGGAAGGCAGCATCATCCGGGCCGAACACATAAAGCTGCTGGCCCGATTTTTGTTCCTGCTCGATGAAATTCACAGGGTTTTGCGCGCAGCCGTCCTCGATGAGCGTCTGCAGCTCCGCCGTATTTTGGGCCTTGGTCTTCTTGCAGCCCGGCAGGGCGGCAACCAGTGGGATGATCAAAATCCAGCATTTCATTGGAAAAACCCCTCTGTTCAAGCAAGGGTTTTATCGGCAGAAATGGGTAAAACTTGAGGTTTCCGTAAAAAGCCCGGACGGTGCACCCCTTCCAGGCCGTATAGGTGCAAGCACTGAGCGGCGTTACCTGGCACCCACTTTGCTTTTTTCACATAAATGGTCGGGAATGTCCCTGAAGATGGTGCCCCCGACCGTCCACGGTAGAATCTGATGAAGAGGAAGAACATCCATGAACATTTTGAAGACTGCGAATTATCTGCTCCTGACCAGCCTGCTTTTCCCTGTGGCCTCGTACTCGCAAAGTGCAACCACAGCCCCTGCCCAGACCGAGCAGGCGGCACCGCAGACCACCCAAGCGGCGGAAAATCAGCCAGTGGACACTGTTCAGTTCGAAAAAGGCAGTTCCAAACTCACCATGGAATCTGAAAACGGCATTCGGAAGTTTATTGATAGCGCAAAGACTCATGGGAAAATAAAGGAAGTGAAGGTCGCCGTTTGGTCAGACCAAGAAACACCATTGCAGGCTGAAAAAGATCTTTCGAAGGAGGATCGCCGTCTGGCTGAGGAACGGGGCGAGCAGATCAAGAAGTTTCTGCGTAAGGATTTGGGAATCAAAGATGTAAAGATCTATAACATGGCCCATGGCACAAGCAAACTCGCCAAGCTCTTTCGCACCGAAGAGTCGGAGCTAAGGATGGCATTTTCTCAAAAGGGCGGTGATGAAAAGCTGCGTCCCGAAGTCAAGTTGATCCGCGACCATGGCAAACCCTCTGCGGCCGTGCTTGTGGTGGAACATCACAAGGGCCGAACTTCATAAGTATGCATGCGATGGATCGGGATTTTTCACAGTGTCCTGGCAAGACTGCACTCCACCTGACCCTTAGTCAGACCTGTGGAAGTTCTCTTATTCAGCTTGTGTGAACAGGCTGCTGCATGAAGCAACAGCCTGGTTCAAGTCTTGACCTGATCGCGTTGGGATGCTTTCACGACCTGGACCTTTAAAGGATCAGGCCTCGGGACCTGCCGGAGTTTCGGGCTCGGCGGGAGTTTCGGGTACAGTGGGTTCTTCCGGCGTCGAAGCCGGCGCACAGAATTCAGTGAAGCCAAGGTCAACACCCGAATCTTCCTGAATCCAGCAGATATTGGCATTCATCCGACCATAGATACCACCCGTTCCGCAGGCGCCGCCGCGGGAGACGACGCCGAAGACCCGCCATTCGCCGTTGCTGAGTTTCGCAAAGGCCGGTCCACCGCTATCACCCTGGCAGGAATCTTTGCCATTATTGCCAAGGGCGACTTCATTATCACCGACCTTGGTGATGGCGACATCGACTTCATATTTCACACCAAAGCCGCCGCCATCGCGGTTGCCAAAGCCGACCAGATAGGAATTCAAACCGGACTGCAAAACCTCGGCGGTTTCAGCCGGATCGGTGAGCACCGGAATATAAGCGGATTCGGGAAGGTCCATCGGCTTATCAAGAACGAGATAGGCGATATCGTTCCAGCCTTCCACATTGCGGCTGTATTTCGGTGAATAGGCCATTTTTATAGCGGTATACTGAGGCGTGACGCGACCGCCTTCACTGCCTTCGCCGACATAGACACCGATGCGGCGCGGGTTGCTGCTGCCCTGAACGCAATGCGCGGCGGTGATGACGAGCTGCGGATTCACCGCTGTCCCTGAACAGAACATGCGGCCATTCGAAACCAAAGCCACGGTTGCCAGCCAGTCGCCAGCCTGCGATTTCACGCCACCATAGATTTTGGTTTGACTGCCCTGGGGCGCGGACGCGCTGCAGCTCAGCAAACCGGCAGTCAAACAAGTCAGACCGAAGGACGCGAGAACTCCAGGACGGGTAGCTCTGTTCATCATGACAGGACCTCTTGGGTGATGTTGGGAAAACGGCGGCTCTCTAACTTGACTAATTAGCCAGTTAAGTCAGGGGCTGAAATGTAGAAAATATCAATTGCTTCTTTGAGAGGTCTGACAATTGAGCAGGCTGAGCCATAGCCCACAGCGTCGGCCTTGATAGAGTCGGGATTGATCTTTACGGCCCGCCGTGAGAATCTCCGGCGACCGGTTTTATGCGAGGATATCCCTATGTTTGATCGTTCCGTGCTGGCTGATCATCAGTCCGATTTTTTAAGCCGCTTCTGGCAGAAAAAGCCTTTGCTCATTCGCAACGCCTTCCCTGGTGGTTTGGATTATGTCAGTGGAGACGAGCTGGCGGGACTCGCGAGCCAGGAGGGGATTGAAAGCCGCCTTGTGATTGAACATGGACCGAAGGCCTGGGAAACGCGGCACGGACCTTTTGAAGAGGATGTCTGGGGCAGCCTGCCCACTCAAAAGTGGAGCATCCTGGTGCAGGCCGTCGACCGCCTGCTGCCCGAGGTTTCGCTCCTCAGGGATCGTTTCCGTTTTCTTCCCAACTGGCGCGTGGATGACATCATGATTTCCTATGCCGTCGATCAAGGGGGAGTGGGCCCGCACACCGATAACTATGATGTGTTCCTGATTCAGGGGCAGGGGCGTCGGCGCTGGGAGATCGGCGATCGCGCGCTCGTGAACCCCGAGCTGGAACCGGGTTTGGATATGAAGATCCTGAAGCATTTCGAAGCCGCGGAGAGCTTCGTCCTGGAGCCGGGCGATATGCTTTATCTGCCGCCTGGTTTTGCACATAACGGCGTTGCCCAGGGTGAGTCGGTGACCTATTCCGTGGGATTCCGCGCACCGCATCAGAAGGAAATGCTGCAATCTTTCGTACAGTTCTGTAGCCAATTCGATGAGGGCGAAATTTTCTATACGGATCAGACCCTGCCCGAGACGCGCGAACCAGGCCTTATCCTTCCGGGTGAGCTGCAGCGTCTTCGTGAATTGATGCTGGCCGGGCTTCAGGATGAAAAACTTTTTATGCGCTGGATCGGAGGCTTTCTCACGGAGCCACGCAGTTTCCACGAAGCCCGGGACAAAAAGGTCAGCGAGAAGACGCTACGCGCCGGCTTAAAGAAGGGGCGCGCGGTCCAGCGGGCGGAAGGCGCTCGACTGGCTTTTTATACCGTAGGTGAAAAGCTTCATTTCGCGGCCGAGGGCGAATGTTTTGTGCTGGATCCTTCCTTGACAGAACTTGTGGCCCTTTTGTGCCGTGAGCAAAGCTATCGCGCCGAGGACCTCCTGGCTCATTCTGAAAAGCTTGGCTTCGCCGAACTTTTATGTCATCTATGGAATCAATCCTATGTGCGTTGGTCAGATGAAGAGTGAGCAGGTGTAAGCCTTGAGAGGGTGAGAAGCATGAGTCAGGCGAAGATTGCAGCGTTTTTCGATTTGGATCGGACCTTGATTGATGTGAACAGCGCGATACTCTATGCGCAGTTTGAGAGGAAGCACGGACGTATTTCCACGCGTCAGGTCCTGACGACGATCTTCCACTCGCTGCTCTATCATCTGAATATCGGTTCGATGGAAAAAGCCTATGCCCGGGCCATGAAGCACTTCACCGGCATCGCGGAAAAGGACCTTGCCGGCTGGGCCAAGGACTTTTTCGAGGAGGAGGTGAAGCCGCGTCTTCAGCCCGGCGCCTTGCCCGTTCTGCAGCAGCATAAGAACGCCGGCCATATCCTCGTGATGCTCACCAGCAGCTCGTGCTACCAGGCGGATTACGCCTGCCAGGCCTGGGGCCTTGATCATTGGATTGC
Source organism: Oligoflexus sp. (assembly GCF_035712445.1). NCBI lineage: Bacteria > Pseudomonadati > Bdellovibrionota > Oligoflexia > Oligoflexales > Oligoflexaceae > Oligoflexus > Oligoflexus sp. Next base: position 14,905 of record NZ_DASTAT010000087.1, read on the forward strand.
CAATCGTTTTCCCACGGAGAATGGCCTTTTCCTGGGTACCTATCATAAGCCCCTGGTCTATGGCGATGGCAAGGTCCATCATGCCAAGGCCTGGGCTGCGGATGCGGGCGTTGACCTTCAGCGTTCCTACTTCTACACCGATTCTTATTCGGATCTGCCGATGCTGAAGGAGGTCGGTTACCCGATGGTCGTGAACCCTGATCCGAAGCTCAGGGCCCATGCTTTAAAATATAAGTGGGAACTTTTGGATTGGCGGCAACCGAAGACGGTGATGCCGCGCATGGAGGAAGCGAACGCTTAGAAACTGCGGTTGATGCTCAGCATCAATCCAGGGTCCTGCTTGGGCAGAAGGTGCAGCTTCATATTCCAAAGGCGAGGGGCTTCCTCGACTTCTTCCGTTTCCATTCCGTTATCACGACTCTGTTCGGCAAGGCTCTCGGCTGTTGGGAGCAGAGTATCCGCGCGACGCTTGGACTTTTTGCTGCCACCGCCGCCGCTGCTTTTGCCAAAGAAGAGACTGTCCAGAATACCCAGACCATACCCACCGACGGCAATCGCCAGCATCAGCTTCTGATTGCTCTGCGCGGCCTTCACGAAGGCTTCGTTCTGATTCAGAAAGTCCAGGGTTTCCTGATCGACAGGCTGATTAGCCGCCTGTTTCGCAAGGGCGTCCTGTCCGATTGAATCCGCATCCGCATTGGCCTTGGAAATCTCGCCATTGTAGTAAAGAAAGCCGACGATACCGGCCGCCTGAGCGCCGCCATAGATCAGACCCTTGCTGATTTCCCCGTTGAAGAGGTAACCGAGGCCAAAGGGAATGTAGGCCTTATACGAACTGCCGCTGCTCTTGGAAGACATTCTCTCGGACCTGTCATCGCTGAAGTCATCTCCACCGGAATCATCATCGCCACCGCCGCCTTTTTTGGCTTTGGTGAAGAGTTTTCGAACAGCCTTGTCCTTGACGGCATCCTTGGACAGGCTGACGTCAGGATCGAGCTTCAACGCTTTGGCGAAGAGTGATTCCGCTTTGCTTTTCTTGCCCATCTTGGCCGCCGCAGCACCCATGAGGGCCATGGCTTCGGCCTTGTCCGATTTGTCTTTGGCCTTTTTGACAACACCCGAAAGGATCTTGTAGGCCTTGGAATATTCCCCATCACGGAAAGCATCCAGACCCTTATTGTATCCGTCCGCAAACGCTGGGCCGCTTATCAGCAGCCAGCCGCCGAAGAGCCAAATGAGCAATCGGCTCCATTGAGTGTTCATCGGATCCCACCTCGCATCTCTATGGTCACCTCTGGACTATCGGCAGAACTCCTAAGGTGTTGAGGTGAAGGCTGAAAAAAGCCCGGAGCCCTGCACTAAAATTGGGCAGGGCTCGGTTCATACTTTTAAAAAGATTCGAAAAATTGGGGTTTTAGCCCTGGGCTGCGGGCGGGGTCCTGGCCAAAGATTTTTCCGCAGCTGTCGCCCAGTGCTGGTCCCAGGTATCCAGGTAAGGCCTCATGATCGAATGATAGAGCGGGGGAACCAGAGCGAGCAGGATCATGGTCATGTAACCGAAAGGGAGCGTCGGAGCATCCGGCTTCGGCTCCAAACGCCAGAAGGGAAGCTGACCCTTTTCATGATGATGCGAATGCCGGGTCAGGTTGAATAGAAACCAGCTGCTCAGAGAGTGATTGCTGTTCCAGGAATGACTGAAGCGAACGGGGGTTCCCGGCACGCGCACGAGTCCGTAGTGTTCGATGTAGTTGACGAGTTCAAGATAGCTCTTGCCGTAAATGGCCAGCCCGAGATGCAGAAGAAGACCCGCCCAACCCAAAAGTACCGTGCTCAGAGCGGCCAGGATCAGAGACAGGCACCAGCCACGCAGCACACGGTTGCCAAGGGACCAGACCGGGCGATTCTTTTTTTGACGAAAGTTTTTTTCGATGCGCCAGGCTCCGATATTGCCATCCCGCGTGGAACGCAGAAAGAAGGTGAAGAAGGATTCCCCGCGGCGTGCGGTCGCCGGATCGGCCCAGGTTCCTATCGTTCGGTGATGCCCATAGACGTGTTCTATCGCAAATTCACTATCCCAGGTGAAAGCCAGGAGACAGCGTCCGGTTTCCATCGCCCAGAGGCTCCAGGTGCGATGCACAAGTTCATGCGCGACGTTGGTGCCGGCGATTCCAAAGATAAGGCCAAGGCCCAGGAAAGCGCCCAGCCGATGCACGTTATGCGTCATGGCCTTATTTTCCAGGACATTCAGGCCCAAGGTCCCATCCAAAAACGCGCCAAAACCCAAAAGATCGTGTGGGGAGAATTGCCAGAGCAAAACAAAATTGGCGATCAGAAGCAAAGGCAGATTGGCAAAGAGGAAAGAATTTAAAATCCAGATGTATCGGTACTTCTTGTGATGAAGATCAGGAGGCAGGACGGCATCGCCCAGGGCGACGAGGCAGACGATCAGCAGCAGAGGAAACCAGAGCCAGGCGCCACCCGCGCTCAAGGCAAGGATAGCCGACACCACAAGCAGATTGCAGGGCAAGAACTTTAGGTAATGACGCACGACAGAGTTCCTATGCTTGAAAGGATGAGGTGTCTTTGCGACTTTTCATAGCACAGGACGATCGTCTCATACAAGTTCACTGGGCGCCAGCCTGCACAGGGGCAGGGGTTTTGGGTTTTGTGCTGTCGTCCTTGCGTGGAGCACCACGATTATACTGAAGGCTCACGCCGAATGCAAAATCCTGCTTTTTCACCGCGGGGCGGAATTGGAAGGCGGCGGTCAAAGCCAATTCCCATGTGGTGTTGAAGGCATAGTCAAGCTGGGTTTCCAGGACGCCGCCGAGCTGCAGACGACTGTTGGTGCGCTCCTTGGTTTCTTCCAGTTGGACCCGGGTCATCGTTTGTTCGACAATCAAAAGAGGTCCCGCGCCCAGGCCATAGCGGAAAAGTTTGGTCCCCGTCCATTGCATGGCGGTGCCCAGCTCATAAAAATGATGATGAACCTGCAGGGAGTCGGCGCGTGGGCGGGTGTCACGAGCCACGCCGAGCCTATTGTGCAGCCTCAGGCCCCAGGGCATGCGTATGTATTCGTGAAGATCCCAGCGGTATCTCTGTTCGTTGCCTTGATCCGGCTGCTCCACATGCAGCGTGGAAAGACCGAGGCCGACGCTGCTCCAGGGCAAAGCGGGCGTCATGATCTCGGCCTGGGCCGGGATCGAGAGGAGAAGGAGGAGGCCGAGGCTCTTGAACTTTAATTCGGGCATCTGAGGTTCAGCCTTACATTATCCGTGTCGAACCATTTCCTGAATACTGTGCAGTAAGCTGTCTGGTCCGCCGGGACTTCCAGGAGTATGGCGTTGAGCAGCGCGCTGTAATCCAAAAGATCGACGTCCCGGCGCTCTTTCCACGTCTGACGAAACGCGGGCAGGGCATCGAAGGCGTGCGTGGCCACGAGCAAAGGGCTCTGGCCGGGAAGCTGGGCGATTTCATAGAGAGCGGACGCCAGCACGGAACCCTGGCAATAGAAGCTGCCTTTGCAGACGCCGTTGAGCGAGGTGCGCAGCGTCCAGCTTACCGGCAGGCGCCTTTCCTGATCCAGCTCCGGTAGCGAGGCTCCGAATTCCGTCACGCTTTCCGTCACGGCATACGAGAAGTAATCGGCGAGGCCTTCGTTCAGGCCGGAGAGGAAATTTTCATTCAGCCCGAGCTTGGTATTGTAGATTGTGCGATCGAATTCGGCAAAATGATAGTCGAATATGAAGTGCCCGAATTCATGCGCCACCACTCCGAAATTCATCTTCACAGGAACGTGCTCGCGCGAGGCGGTCTTGAAAAACCAGAAATCGCGAACGCCCGGCAGGTAGGCCGCATTCATGGTGGTGCTGATTTCCACCTGCTCGCCATCCTTTTCGCGGCGCAGGCGGGGATTATAGTAAAGGCTGGGAAAACCGACGTCTTCGAAGGGGATATTGAAGTTGGTTTCCCAGAAACTCACGGTGCGTTCATAGACGGAATAGAGCCCGAGCATTTCCATGGTCTGGAAATTCTGCGGAATCACCACCCCGTCCTTCACAAGGTAATCCGTTTCCACAGGATGCCCGCGGTCGCTGTAAACGGCATCCGGATCGGTCGAGGCCATGATCTCGGCCACGTCCGCGTCGACGTTCAGCGCCGCCTGGCCTTTGATGGCTCCGACTGTTCCTATCATACGATCGACGTCGGTCAGGCTCGGAATGGTGACCTCGCCCAGCTGATAGCGGCCATCGATCGAACTCAGGATGCGCGCGACGATCGGATATTCCGGTTTTTCCTTGGGCGCGATGCAGCCCGTTGCCAGGAGCGGGGTGATCAGGACAATGCGTCTCACAGCTGAAACCTCCAAAAGAGGTTGGCATAGGGGAGAGTCAGATTCTTTTCATAGCTCACGTGGATCGCACCGGCTTCGATGTGGAAGGAGCCCCACGAGAAAATCAGAGTGGCCATGGCAAACGCGGGTTTGGCTTTGCCGCTGGTGAAATCAAGCTGCCGGTTGCCTTCACCGAAACGCTGGGATTCCTGCTCTTCGCTGGCATAGACAGGACGCAGAAGGGTGGCGGAATAAGCCAGATGGGAATTGATCACCCCGTCCCAGCCTATGACCGGGGTCACGAGATGAAGGCTGGACTGCCCGTCTCGACTGAAGGACATGATGAGTCCATCCATAAGGCCGAAGTTGAGATGCTGATGCGTGGTGAATTTATAGCTTGTGATCACGCCGTGAAGCGAGAGCAGCAAACGTTCATCCCCGCTGGGGAAGAAGAATGTGTGGCCGTTGAACGAAGTTTGGAAATTGTTCGTGGTGAACATTCGGTGCTTGATCGAGAAATTCCAGAGTGGCGGTTGAATGACGTACGCAAGGCCCTGCAGGCCCAATTCCAGGTCCGGGGTAATCCCTGCTTGCGCGTTTCCTGCGACCGAAACTTGAAATTCTTTTGGCTGCAGAAGGTGAGCGTTGAAGAGATGGTGGATAGAGTCGGCGCTGTCAAAATCACCGTGAGCACGGTCATAAATACCGAGTAACCCAATCAGAAAGGCGCATTTTAATGTCGAAATGGCGCATTTTGGCCAAATTCTCCGCCACGGTGAAGCAAACCGACGCCAACACTGCATCATGCGACCATCCTGAACTTGTATGGCTTTCACTTTAGCACAGCTCACGATCATCGAGAACCTTTGCTACGAGGGTTTTTTGGAGTTGACAGGTTCAAGTGGCCTCATTACTTATAATGATCTTTACTCAAGCGAAAGATTCAAGCTCCCTATAGAGCAGGGGTTCCCGTGCGAGAAGAGAGGGATGAATCAAGGCAACACGAGAGGTGGGAAAACAAATGAGAGCAGACAAAGTTAAAGTACCGATGGTGGCATTCAGTAAACAGTACAATCTTAGTCCCCGTGAGCAGGATGTACTGCAATTGATGATTGCGCGCGTCGTGAACGCCGAAGACATTTCGCAGAAACTCGGCATCAGCCAGAACACGGTTCGCATCCACGTTAAAAACATCAACAGCAAAGTGGGTGCGCGCAGCAAGACGGAAATCCTGAGCGCGTTCATCTTGTTCCTCGACAACTATTATGAACGCATCATGGGAACGCCGACCACATCGCTGGCTCAGCAGCTTCCATCCTGATCCTTTGGTTCCAACACAGAGAAGGGCCGCTTCGCATTTTTGCAGGCGGCTTTTTTATTGCCCGAAAAACGCCCCTCAAGCCCGGTTATTCACCGCGGTTAACTTCGGGTAAAAGTCGCTTTAAGACACGGAAAACAAAGAGATAAATCAGGGCATTTGGCCTTTCGGCCATGGGGTCCGAAGAGGAATGTATAAGCCAAAGGAAGCTAGAGGATTCATGGTGATCATGCCGGAGGACTCGCTTATGCTTTGGAAACTTTTGCGCCTGCAGAACCTCGAACGCCTGTGGATTCCTTCCCGTGGACAGAATTTTGGCAACAAACTGCGGGAGCTGTATGAACCGAGCCTGAGGCCGGTTCGCCTGCGCGTCTATCGGAAGGGCAGGTTTCATTGAACGCATGAAAGGAAAAAAAATCGTTCGCAGCAAAGGCTGCGAACGATATCTGGTCGACTAATAAAAGGCTGGTTTCCTCTAATTTTTTTTATTGTGTTGCAGACGTTTTGGTGAGCTTTCTCCAGGCGAGTGAATGAGGGAATTGGTAAGAGTCAACCTGAATATCAGAAACGCACGTACTGCGTGCATCCGATCCTTGTTCATGTGAAATTCCATAGGGTATCCTCTGAAGCCATCTGTTATGAAGTTCCACGACCTACATGGAATAAGAGCGGCTCGACTCAGCGAAAAGTCCCGCCTGCCCCGATTCCCGAGATCATCCAGGCTCTTATCCGGGCGTAATTTTCCCGTCCGAATCACGCGGTGCGAGGTTTTGCAGGAAACCCCTGGCTCTGAATTCGGACCGGGTGAAAGAATTGGCTTTCGCGCGGGGAGATGCTACTGTTTGCAGCTGTTCGCCACGCCTTAGAGAAAGGACGTCTCGCATGCCTTCCCTGTCGGGTCAGCTGCTCGGAGAAGCAGCTTCCTTGGCCGCTGCCATCATCTGGGCCTGTTCCCTGTCTCTTTACTCCCGGTATGGAAGGCGCGTGCCCTCCGCAGGACTCAATCTTTACAAAAATTTCGTCGCGCTCACCTGTCTCACCATCACTGGATTCGTGATGGGCTTTCATCTGCCTGAAGACGGCCTGCGCATCGGAGCCTTCGCGCTGTCGGGCCTCATTGGTCTCGCGCTCGGTGACACACTTTTTTTCCACGGCATCAAAACGATCGGCGTGCAGCGCTCGTCGGTCATCCAGTGCCTCGCGCCACCCCTGGCGGCCGTGATCTCCTGGTTCGCCTTCCATGAGGCGCTCAGCCAATGGGAGTGGCTCGGCCTTTTGGTGACCACGGGTGCCCTGGCCTGGCTCATCGCGCTGAAAGACCGGGGACCGGCGGATACCGTGGAGCTGGACTGGTCTGGCGTAGCTGCGGCCCTGGGGGCTGCGGTCTGTCAGGCCCTGGCTGTCATTATCCTGCGGCAGTCCCTGCAGGGGGTGGATGTCATCACCGGGACCCTTCTGCGCGTTCTGCCGGCGCTTTTGGTGCTTTCTGTGATGAGTTACATGCGGTCGGGCTGGGAACCCCTGAAGCTGGTCTTCAGTCCCATGCGAAATGGCTTGATCTTAACGGGCGCGGCCTTTATGGGAACCTTTCTGGGACTGCTTCTGATGTCAACCGGGGCCAAGTATGCCAAGGCCGGGGTGACGACCGCCATAAGCAGCACTTACCCAGTCTGGATTTTACCGATCGCTCACTTTTTACTTGGTGAGCGCGTGAGCTGGAAGAGCGTGGCCCTTACTCTCTTGGCGGTAGCCGGCATCGCGATTATGATGATCGGGGACTCATAAAGGAGATCGACATGTCCACAGAACCCATCACAATCGGACCTCATGGCAGTTGGGACGCGAGCCTCGCTGCGAAGATCGACCATACACTGCTGCGTGCCGACGCGCAGCCGCATGAAATCGAAAAACTCTGTGACGAGGCCAAGGCCTTTCACTTTGCAGCCGTCTGCGTCAACCCCTGGTTTATTCCCTTGGCCAAGGAACGGCTGCAGGGCAGCGCCGTCGCGCTCTGTACGGTGATTGGCTTTCCTTTGGGAGCGAACAGCACCGACGTCAAAGTTTATGAAGCGGAAAAATCTTTCGCGGCGGGTGCAGTGGAACTCGATGTGGTCCTGAACACGGGCGCGATGAAAGCCGGTGACACCGCGTATGTGGCTCGTGAGCTTGCGGCTTTGCGCCGGGCTGTGCCGAAGGCGCTCTATAAACTGATCCTCGAAACCTGCAATCTCAGTCTGGATGAAATCGCTTTGGCGTCGCGCCTCGCGGCCGATGCCGGTTTTGAATATGTGAAGACCTCGACCGGCTTTGGCAGTCATGGGGCCCTCGCGGAGCATGTGGCCCTCATGCGGGCGTCCATCAAACCGGAGATGCATGTGAAAGCCTCGGGTGGAATCAAAGACCGGGCCAAGGCCTTGGAACTGGTGGCTGCCGGCGCGTCACGCATTGGCAGCAGTCAGTCCATCGCTCTTGTTCGTTTGGAGAATCCAAGTCCTCTTTGAACGGGAGGATTCAACTGCTCTGCAGCTCGGTCGGTGGATTGTCAATCTGGGTGAGCAGATCCTCGTCCGAAGGCGCTCCGCGGCTTTTGGTTTCAATCGGCAGCATCAGCGTGAAGGTCGAACCCTTGCCGCGACCTTCGCTGGTGCAGCTCAAAGTCCCGCCCAATATCTTCGCATCGATCGAACAGCTATGCAGACCGAAGCCATGACCTGATTTTTTGGTCGTGTAGCCGTAGCGGAACATATGAGTCATCTGATCGTCGGTGATCCCGGTGCCATTGTCCGTCACCGAAGCCCCGACCTGATCGCCTTCGCGGAACACTTTTATTGTCAAAAGCCTTGGTCCCTGATTCTGATGCATCGCCTGGATCGCGTTGCTGATCAGGTTGGTCAGGATCTGCAGCACCTTATGCCGGTCGCTCGAGAGCGTCACGCTCGCTTGATAAGTCTTCTGAACCTTCACATGATACTTGTCCATCTCATAGGACTGAAGGGCCAGGACGTCCTCGACGCAATCGGCGAAGAGCAGGTTCTCGACCGTCCCGGTGAATTTCGCATGCGACTGCTGCTTGGCGATCAGCTGCGAGACCGTGCTGAGGTCCTTGCGCAGAAGCGTGATCATCTGCTTATGGTCTTCATGCTGGTCATTGAGTTCCTGGCTGATGACCTCCAGGAAGGGGAGGACCTTCTTGCCGCGATCGTCCTGCGTAAGAAACTCTCCGAGCTTGGGTTCCTGCTCTTTCAGGAGCTTGATCAGATCCTGCAGGTGACCAATCGGGGTTTCATTCTGAAACGAATGATGCAGATTCTGAACCTTGACGTTGGCGCCGGTCAGCGCATTGCCGATGTTATGCAAAACACCGATCGCAACCTCGGCCATGCCTGCCTTGCGCGAGGATTCGACCAGGTTCTTGGTGGTCTGGATCAGCTTCTCCGTGCGTTCCTGGACCAGCTTTTCCAGGTTGCTCTTATACTTCTCAAGCTCGGCTTCCGCTTCCAGGATGGTCTGAAAGTCTTTTTGAATGTTCCTTTGCATGGTGTCGATCGCTCGATAAACGCGCCCGACCTCGTGCTCGTCCTGCAGGCGCCGGGGATCTATCGTATTGCTGAGCGAGTTCATCTGGATCTTGGAGGCATACTCCGACAGCTCGATCAGGGGTTTGGTGACGCGGAACTGGAAGATGAGGATGATGATGCCGCTGATCAGCATGATCAGAAGAAAGTTGGTCAGGAGTATGGACTTGGCGCGACGCCAGAGGTTGTCGATGATCTGCTGCTTTTCCGCTTCGATGATCAGCTCGCCGATCACTTCGTAGGGCGCGGCGGGCGAGGTGATGTCGATCTTTTTAAAGATCGCGACCTGCGGCCTCTCGCCCTGGCTCATGATCAGACCGTCATCGCTGCCAATCGCCGCGTAGCTGACGTAAGGCAGGGTCTTCAAACCGAGCAGAATGGAACGGAGCTGATCCTGATCGTAGGTCCAAAGACTGCGGCTCACGATACTCAGGACGGAGGCTTCCAGAGCCTCGATCTGGCTGTTCACCTGATCAAGCTCTTCATTGTAATCATAGATAAGCTGAAATGCGGACAGCGCAATCACCACAAAAAGAGAGATGGTGAAGACGGCCAGCGAGGCCCGGGTTGCCAGGGATGTGGTCCGAAAGGGCATCAGGCTTAACCTTTCTCAAGAGCAGTCGCGCGCCTCATGCTCTTCGGGTAAATCCAAAAAGGCTTTATGCTCCAGCCTGTTCCATCCGTCGTTGCCTGGATGGGGTTTTTGCAAGAACATGAGAATTCGGCAAATATATCCGATTCCAGAAGGTGAGACAACGCCTGCGCAAGCCGACGCCGGCCATGTCGCAAATTCTCGGCAACATGGTCGATTACACCGTCTAGAGGCCGAGTTGGCTGGGGAAATTCAGACTCAAGGGTAAAATCCGCTCCGCGGGCGTTCAGTTCAGCGGCTGCTGCATCGCCTTCTCGAAGTAATGCGCCTTGAAAGTCAGGAAGGCCTTGAATTTTTCTTCTGATCCCACGATGCCGATGAGCTGCTGACGATATTTCTCTTCCAGCTCGCGCATCCGGGCGATTTCGGGCGCGGGCTCCTTGGCATCAATGTCGCCCTTCATCCGCTCCAGCTGCTTGAGCATGGTGGCTTCCTTGGCCAGAAGCTTCACAATGGCTTCATTGTTGATGTCGAGTTTATCAAGTCCATAGCGATTCAGGGCCACGATCCAACGATTGCGAATGTCCTTGTGCCGCTCGTAGTCGAGGTAGTCCGTCGTATAGAGGACATTATCCGTGTAGTTCCCTTTGAAGCTGTGGCTCTGCTCAGGCGAGTAGGGGATCTTCTTTCTTTTTTTGATTTCATCGGCCACATAACTGTTTTGAGCCGACATGCTCGGCTGATCGGAATTGAAGTTCCAAATGAAAACCGCCAGAGCGATGGCCAGCCCCAAAGCGCCCCACTTCATACCGGAGTGCAGCAGCAGCTGACGCCAGTAGCGAAGGTCCTTGAACTGCGCGCGTGCACCCGGTGTCTGCTGGGATTGAATGGCGGCGGCCTGGGTTTGTTTTTCCGCTTCCAGGAAGGCCTCGTCCGCAGCCTTGCGTATGGTGGCGCCGAGCTGCGCGATCTTATGCGGATCCAGGCCAGGAACATGCGGACGCACAGCGGTCTGCACCAGGGCTGTGATGGTATCGAGAATTTGCGCGCGATGACGCGTTTGCACGTTCTGAAAGTTTTCCTGCTGCGCTTTCACCCAGTTCTGGAGCGCCACTTCCTGCTGCATCCGCTGCTGAACGAGTTCGCGCTCGGTCTGGGCGCGCAGGGCTTTGATATCCTCTTCCGCCTTGAGCTTCGCGGCCTGATTCTGATCGGCCAGCTCCTGGGCTTTTTGCTCCAGGGATTTGGCGATCTTCTCGCCCTTTCTATTCCATTCCTCGGTCAGCTTCTGAGTCCGATCGAGCAGGTCTTTTTCATGCTGCTCTTTCTTGCTGATCAATTCCTTGTCAAAAGCCAGTCGACGCTCGTTCAGCGTGGCTTCGAGCTTCCGATGCTCCTCTTCCGCAACTTTCATCAGGGCCTGGGCTTTTTCCGCGGCCAGGGCCTTCTCGCGTTCGACGTCCTGATAAAGCTGCGTCTTTTCCCGCGTGAAGTCATTGACCAGCTGCTGACGCAGGGATTCCAGGCGCTTTTCCTCGTCCCGCACTCTTTCGCTGAACTTCTGCCGATCGAGATTCAGCTCTTTGAGAATCTCTGCGCGTTCCCTGGTCAAAGCCTCGTGGAATTTGGATTTTTCCTGGTCCAAATAACCTGCAAGGCCGTCGGTCTCTTTTTGCAGGGATTTTTGCGTCTCAACCGCTTCGTCGACGATTTCCTTCGCATAGCGGTGGGCCTCTTCGATCTTTTCCTGGCGGAGTCTTTGCGCGTCCTCCAGCATCTGCCGCTGGGTTTGATTCGCGCTATCCAGGATGCGCTGCTTTTCTTCATAGGCCGCTGTCTGGAGCAGCTGAATACGTTTTTTGGCTTCTTCCGTCACCAGCTCGCCCTCTTTCTGGGCCTTGCTGATGAGCGCTGCCACTTCCTTCTTCGCCTCTTCGATCATCTGCTCGTATTGGCTTTGGGCGCGGGCGGTCAGCTTCGTGGAATGATTTTCGGCCTCTTCGACCAGGGCTCGTGATTTATCGCGGCTCGTGGCCAGAAGGCGCGTGGCCTCCATACGACCGTCGGCCATGATGCGATCGGCCGAGGCTTCCGCCTGGGAGAGTTTCTCGCTGGCTGTCTGATGGGCTTTCTGCAGGCTTTCCTGAAGAAGAAGGTCCGCGGCCTTTTGCGTTTCATCGCGAATCGTCTCGGCATCCTTGCGGGCCTTGGCCATGATGATCCGTGATTGATCCTGGCATTCTTCGATGATCGCGGCGAGTTCATCCTTGCGGGCCTGGATGACCTTGTCGAGTTCACTGCTGGCCTTCAGAAGCTCATCATAGCTTTCCTGCGCCTTGGCCTCACGGACGAGAAGGGCATCGAGCTTCGCCTTCTCGGACTCGAACATTTCCTGCAGCGCTTCAAGATCCTCTTCGATCCGGGCTGTCTGGGCCAGCATCGCGTTCTGGCGTTCCTGAAACTTTTTGATCTGGCGATCATGGTCCAGGAGAAAAGTTTCCTGGGATTTACGGGTATCATGCAGCCTTTGAATATCGAGCTGCAGGTCACTGGCAGCGTTTTTCAAGCTGGTCAGCTGCTGCCGCTCTTCCTCGATCGAGGTCTTGAGGCTTTCTACGGTCAGGCGCTTGTCGGATATCGCCTGCGAAAGTTCCTGGATTTCACTGCGGATGCTATGCAGTTCATCCTGCTTCAGGTTCGTCTGCTGGCTCAGCAGGGAAAGCTGCTGGGTCCTCGCCAGATGGCTATGCTCGAGCTGCTCGATGTCGCGTTCCAGAGCGAATTTTCGCAGGTTCAGTTCGGCTTCGATCTTTTGCGCCTGAGCCTTTTGCAGTCTAAGATCCAAATCGGAGGTCATGGCCGGCGCTTCGCTCGGCTCCGGCTCGGCATGCGCGTGCACGCGGGTCGGCTCCAGCTCGTCCGCATCAAACTCATCCTCGAATTGGTCTTTCTTTTGACTCATGGCATCCCATGGCAGCACGCATTCACTGGGCAGATTATTCCGAAAGCCTTTCGGTTGAATACGCCCGATCCTTGACGCCTATCGCCAAACGGAGGATATCGTGAAAAATAATTCCCTGATTTCATTTGGTAAGAATTCCCCCCCGGGCTTAAGTTTTTTAGGTCGGGGACTTTATCGGTCCAGGTTTTCTGCCGATGCATAGAAAAACAGCAAGGTGAGAAAACCGCATGAGTTGGGATTACCATAATTTAGGTGACAAGCCGGAGCATCAGCAGGACATGTGGCCTGCGGCGAGTGACCTCTTCATGATGCTTTCCACGATATTCCTGCTCCTCTTCGTGGTCAGCTCCCTGCGCAACGGCGCGGAGTCCATCAAAAATCAGATCGAATATCAGCAGATGCTGGTCGAGGCTCAGGACTATCAGGAGCAGAACCGGGTCTATAACGCTCTGAAAGACAATTATCTGGAAACCAATGCCAGCAAGGAAGAGCAGCAGCTTTACACGGAGCTGATGGATAAGCTTTCCCTCCTGCAGGAAGAAGCCAACCAGGAAAAGCAGCGCCTGACCAAGGAAGCCCAGGAAAACAAGGCCAAGGAAGTGGCTTTGAACCGTTATCAGCAGATCGTGCGCAATATCATCAATGCCAACATGCTGGCAAAAGCCAACCTGCAGGACAAGGACACGGTGATCGATGAAAAGCGCCGCAGCCTGGCCGAAGCCAACCGCGAGATCCAGGACAAGGATCGCGAACTGGCCGTGAAGGATGATAAAATCTCGCGCATTTCCCAAACGATTGAACGCAATCAGGAAGAGCTGGCCCGCCGGGAGCAGGAAGTCGATCAGCTCCGAAAAGATATCCAGATGAAAAAAGCGGCCCTGGACGAGAAGAACGGCGAGATCAATAAAACGCAAAGAGAGCTGCAGGCCAAGATCGGCCAGCTCCAGAAAACCGAGACGGATCGGGGCAAGCTGGCGGAAAAAATCGAGGAGATGCGTGTGGCCTCGGCCGAGAAGATCGGCCAGTTGAAAAAGGAAAGAGATGACCTGGAAGGCAGTCTGAGCAACGCCAGCAGCGAGCTGACTGGATTGCGCGGCGAACTGAAGAAGGCTTCGACCACCATAGCCATGACCGAAAAGGAAAAGGGCAAGCTGCTGGGTGATCTGGAAAAGGCCAAGGGCGATTTCCAGAATCAGATCGAAGGTCTGAAGGCCGGTTTTGCCAAGGAACTCGAAGGCGAGAAATCCCGCCTCAATAAGCAGCTGGCCGCGGCCCGTGCCTCGGCTGCTGATAAGGCGGCGGCGGAAGCGGCGTATAAAAAGAAAGCCGATGACCTGGGCCGGGAATTGAATGATAAGGTCGCGGGACTGCAGGCCAAGATCCGCCAGGCGGAAGATTCGATCGAGAAGAACAAGAAGGAAAAAGACGACTATAAGAAGTACATAGATGCCCTGGAGAAGGAAAAGCAGGGCCTCGCCAATATCGCGAAGGAGAGCCAGGACCGCGAGCGCGCGCGCAAGCAGATTGCCGATCGCATGCGGCAGGGCCTCGCGAAGGCCGGGATCGAAGCGGATGTCAATCCAAGGACTGGCGATGTCACGCTCTCTTTCGGAGACGACTATTTTGAAACGGATAGCGCCGAGCTGAAGCCGAGCATGATCACGACCCTGAAAAAATTCATCCCCATCTATGCGAACAATCTTTTCGAAGATCCCAAGATCGCGCCCATGATCCAGTCGGTGGAAATCGTCGGTTTCGCTTCGCCCACCTATCGGGGCAAGTTCGTCGATCCCCAGAGTCTTTCCGAAAAAGACCGGGAAGCGGTCAACTATAACCTCGACTTGAGCTACCGCCGCGCCAAGTCCATCTTTGAATACATCTTCGATGTTAATAAAATGAAGTACAGCAACCAGAACCGGCTCCTGGGACTTGTCAACGTCTCGGGCCGCAGTTACCTGGCGGATGGGGTCAAGGGCCACAACGTGGAGCAGGGGCTGAGTCGCGAGACCTTCTGCAAGAAATATGATTGTCGCAAGCAACAGAAGGTTATCATTACCTTCGATCTTAAAGACCAGTAGGAGTCAGACGTGAATTTGGAATCCCTTACTCATGCCATTATCAACGGGATCGTCGCATTCTTCGCCGATCTCCTGATGCCGCTCATGCTGCTGGCGTTCGCGGCCTCGGTCTTCTTTCGGGTGGTGATCTTCTTCAACATTCGCCGCGGCCACTGGTTCGCGCGCGAGTTCGCCAAGCGGATCGATAACTTCGTGGACTCGCATCAGCGCGAGCACGAGACCTCGTTCTACATGGTCGCAAAAAAGCTGATGGAGAAGACCTTCTACGAACTCTTCATCGTGCGTTCGATCATGATGCGCAGAAAGCCCGATTATGTCGCCTCGCTGATGGATAGGATCTTCCTCATCCAGCACGGGACGGCGCGCCTTGTGAAAGACCTTCTGAAGCAGTTCCGCAACCTGCGCTATTCCGAGGACAGCCAGCCCAATTTCACGGAAATCTCGATCCATGTGATGGAGGCGAACCCGGCCTATAACCGTATCTTCGGAGTGTTCCCGGCCTCGTTCTTCAACGATGTGTTGAACACCATGCCCGGTATCTTCATCGTCAGTGGTATCTTTGGAACCTTCCTGGGCATCATGAAGGCCCTTCCTGATCTCGGCGGCCTTGATTTCGCTGACATCGATCGTTCGAAAGTGATCCTGGATGGCTTTTTGCTGAAGGTTTCGTTTTCGATGAGCACGTCCATCCTGGGTATCATCCTCTCGGTTCTGAGCACGCTGGTCAACACCATGGCCTCGCCGCAGAAGATGTTCGTGTCCACGGTCAATCGCTTGAATAACTGCCTCGTCCTTCTGTGGCACATCAGCAACAGCAATCAGCTGCCGCAGGATATGAAGGAATTCGACGAGAATCGCGATCCGATGGAGGCCCTTGCCGAGCAGTCGCTCGATAAGGAAATCGCCCGGCGCAGTGATTCGCAGAACATAGCCAGCTGATTCCGAGCCCAAGGCCTTCATTCCCCCTCACATGAACGACCTGCGCGAGACCTGCAACTCCCCGTCACCGGGGAGAGTTGACCCCCTCACCGGGAGAGTTGGCTCTTCACTGGGAGAGTTGGCTCTTCACTGGGAGAGTTGACCTCCTCACGGGGAAGAGTTGACCTCCTCACCGGGAGAGTTGGCCCCCTCTCTTTTTTTTATTTGAAAATGAAAATCAATATTAGTATCTATGCAACATATTGATTGCTCTTATACAAATTCGGGAGATGTCGAATGAACATGCGCGCCTGGGTTCTTGCCTCCGTGCTTTTGGCCCCTTTCTTTCCCACTGCCGGCTTGAAGGCCGCATCCCGCGAGGTTGTGCTTCAGAGTTATGCCTCTCATGTTTATGCAACCTACAGTGCCGCCTCTGAAACCGCCGGGAAACTGCAGTCCGCTGTGAATGCCCTGATTGCTCAGCCTTCAGCCGATAACCTGGCCGCTGCTCAGCGCGCCTGGCTCGATGCCCGGGTGGTTTGGGGGCAGACGGAAGTTTTCCGCTTCTATGAAGGACCAATCGACGATGCGAGCTACGGCGTGGAAGGCATGATCAACGCCTGGCCCTTGGACGAGTCGTATATAGATTACGTCGTTGGTGCTGAGAACGCCGGTATCATCAACCAGCCCGGCAAGTGGCCGACGATTACGCCGGAGCTTTTGATCAGCCTCAATGAAAACGGCAGCGAAACCAACGTCGCCACGGGTTTTCATGCGATTGAATTCCTGCTTTGGGGGCAGGACCTTTCGGCGACGGGACCGGGAGCGCGGCCTTATACGGATTATGTTCCAGGCACGGGTAAAAATGCCGAGCGTCGCGCGACATACCTGAAAGCAGCGACGGATCTTTTGGTGAAGCAGATTGCTGTTGTGAAGGAGGCATGGAGCCCTGGCGATCTGAATAGCTATGGAAACAAGTTTTCGAAGCAGGCCTCTTCGGAAGCGCTGACGAAAATTTTCAAGGGCATGTACGCGCTGCTGACCGATGAACTGGCTGGAGAAAGAATGTACACCGGCTATGAAAGCCAATCGCAGGAGGATGAGCATTCCTGTTTCAGCGACAATACCAAGACGGATATCGTCGAGAATATTCGCGGTGTGCTCCAGGTTTGGACGGGTGATGTGAACGGTATTCCAGGCCTGGGTGCGGATGAGCTTGTTTCGCCTGCTATGGCGAAATTCGTAACTGGTGAACTCACGACGGCGCTGGAGGCGGCGGAAGCTTTGCCCACGCCTTATGATTCCCTTCTGATGGCGCCCGAGGGTAGCGAAGAAAGAAAAGTTTTCTTGGAAACCATTTTCATGGTCGTTGATGCAGGTACAGCGGTGAAAGAAGCCGCGAAATCCCTTGGCATACCCTTGGCTACGAACTGATGCAGCGAGTGAGAGACCTGATGAAAATGCGAAAACTCTTTGCTTGCGGCCTGTTTCTGTTTCTGGTTCTGACCACTGCCACCCAGCCCCTTCCCGCCGATAATGAGGCGGAGGATGTGAACCTGGGTGGGCAGGCCACCGTGTTCGAGAAAAATTCACAGGCCTTCTCGCTGCCCTTTCCCAATTTAAGTGGCCTCGAACGTCTGCAATTTCAGGCCGGTGATGCCCTCTTCACAGAATCGTGGGTCGCAGCTCCGGCCTCCACCCAAGGACGGGATGGCCTCGGGCCGCTGATGATCACGCGGGCCTGTGCGAACTGTCATCTGCGGGATGGTCGCGGGGCTCCTCCGATGGATGCGAATGAAGAGCCGACGGGCCTTCTTGTGCGACTGTCTTCGGCGGAGGCTCATGCTTACGGGGATCAGATCCAAAACCGGGCGATCCCCGGTGCGGAGCCGGAAGCATCGGTAAAAATAGATTGGATCGCTTCCGAATATCAGCTGGATGATGGCACGCGCGTTTCTTTAAGACGACCCCAGCTGCGGCTGGAGCAGTTGGCCTATGGGCCTTTGCCGGCCGAAGTTCAGACCTCCTTGCGTCTGGCTCCACCTGTGCATGGCCTGGGTCTTCTGGAGGCGGTCAGCGCTGCGACACTGCTTGAATACCAGGATAGTGAGGATCGCAATCAGGATGGAATTTCCGGTCGGGCCAATGAAGTTTTCAGTCCGGTGACGGGAAAGACGGAGATCGGACGCTTTGGTTGGAAGGCGAATCAGCCTGGTCTGATCGAGCAGGATGCGGGGGCTTTGAATGGCGACATGGGCCTCACGACAAAAATTTTTCCGGCCGAGAACTGCACAGCTGCGCAGGTTGTCTGCCAGGAACTTCCCCACGGCGGAGAGCCGGAGGTCGAGGACAAACAGCTTCAACTCTTGGTGCATTATTCGCGATTTTTGGCGGTTCCAGGCCGCCGCGGTGCGGATGATCCTGAGACGCGTGCGGGACGCGCGCTCTTTTTTGAGAGTGGCTGCGCCTCCTGTCACCGCCCTTCCTTGACGACCGCGCCGGATGCTGTGCATCCCTTGCTGGCCAATCAGGTGATCTGGCCTTACACGGATCTTCTTCTGCATGATATGGGACGCGAGCTGGCCGATGACAGACCGGATGGCAAGGCCAACGGATCGGAATGGCGAACATCACCGCTTTGGGGGATTGGTCTGACTCAGGAAGTGAACAATCGGGTCTTTTTTCTGCACGATGGTCGGGCCCGAACATTGGAGGAAGCCATTCTCTGGCATGGGGGTGAGGCGTCTCGAAGTCGTCAGCATTACAGTGCACTGCCTGCTCCCCAACGGGGTCAGCTTCTGCGCTTTCTTCAGTCCTTGTGAAGGGCAGGGGCAATCCATGCCATACTTGCGAGTTGTCAGCGAGCGGGAGGCATGGAACTATTGCCCTGTAGGCCGCCTTAGGCCAGCACTTCATGAAAGGACGTACCATGACACAAGTAAGAGATTCTCTCCAACTTCTGATGGCGGATGCATTGGTCATGTTCACCAAGGTTCATAACTATCACTGGAACGTTCGTGGACCTCAGTTCTATGGAGTTCATGCGCGTACGGAAGAAATCTATGAGCAGTTTGCTGAAATCTACGACGACGTCGCCGAGCGCATTCTGCAGCTGGGTGGAACGCCTATCGTGACTCTGAAAGAGACCCTGGCCAAGGCCCGGTTGAAAGAGGAAACCGAAACCCGCTTCACCGTCGACCAGGTGATGCAGAGTCTGATCAAAGACTGCGAGCACTTCCTGAAAGAATTCCGCAACCTCTCCAGCATCGCCGGAGACGACAGCACCACCGCCGCTTACGCCGAAGAAAAGGTCGCTGAGTTTGAGAAATCGCTGTGGATGATGAAATCGACGGCCAGCTGATAGCCTCTTGAAATCCGGCCCCGGAGCCGGATTTCCCCGCCCTGGATCTATTCCCTTCGTATGCCTCCCTAAAAGCTTTATAATACGCACAAAGATCCTTTTTGTGATGGGATGGGGCATGCGGCAAATCCTTCTGGTTTGTGCTTTGATGTTATGGGGTTGCCAGCGCCTGCGGCTTGAAGTGGATGATCTGCGGCTTCGCTGTGGGGAGGATGCGAACCTTGTGGATGTTGCGCAGTGGGTGGAGCCGTTTTCGGCCTATGGCAAGCCAACGTCCAACCTTGTAAAGGCGGCGCTGGTACGGGATGATTTGGTCATGGAAAAGCTGCCCATTTCGTCCAAAGGCTGCGTCGCTGTTCCAGCAAACGCTGCAAGCTGGCGATGGCTTGTCGTGCGGTCCGAGGGCGGGGGAAATTTCGGGAAGGTGCTCGAAGCTTCGCCCGAGCGTTATCGACGTGTTCAACTGGAAGCGATTCCTTCCAGCTTCCCGCGCTTTGATTGCCCTTCGCCTGCTTCAAATTCCGCGCTTCCGATTAAAATCAATTACTCTGAGCGCTTTGCAGCCGAAAATCTCATTTTAAGTATGAGCCTCTTGGGTGAGAAAGACGAGCTGGAGGCTCAACTGAAGTTGGAGTTGGCCAGGCAGGAGGGTGATACTCATAGCTTTGATTTGACTCCTATCAAAGAAGGCAAGTTCGCAGCCAAAATCCGGCTTATCAGTCTCCTGGATATTCACAACAACCTGAAAGGCTTTGAACGAACGTGTCCGCTCAGGATCGATCGAACCCCTCCGCAGGCCAAAATAGTCCTGCGCAACGGGCGGGAAGCTCTACTCGATGGCCGTCCTCTGCGCCTGAATCCAGGGGAATCCCTTGAAGTGAGTTCAAGCGACGCTTCAACAACAAAAGTCCTGAGCTGCTGGGGCGAGAATAGGGGGGCATCAGCGCCTTGCTCAAATTTTGTGGAAGCCGGCAGCCGTCTCTCAGCGCCCAGCGAAGGGGAATGGACTTTGGCATTCACCGTGGTGGATGAAGCCGGCAACAAAGCCCCGCTGAAAGAATTGAACGTTGCCATATTCGATGCGGATCGTGTGGGCCGAATTGTGGAATGGATAGAGTTGGCGAAAGCTTATCTGAAAGAAGATAACAACTACGATGCGCTTCAGCAGATTTACCGTGCTGCCCGGGCCATGACTGAACTCAAGGCGAAATCGGAATGGCAGTATATTCGCAATAGACTTCGGATTCCCTTTCTCAAGCTCCTGCCGCGCGTGGTTCCGATGCAGAGGGTTCAAAATGAAGAAGGCATCCTCGATAAGATTTGGGGGACATCGGATAGCACGTTTTTAACCCATAGTTTCGGAGAACGGCGCTGGGGGCATATCGTCAAGCAGTTTGACCTGAATGGGAAACTTCTCAAA
>NZ_DASTAT010000088.1 GCF_035712445.1 Oligoflexus sp.
TCCTCGGCCAGGTTTTTAAAGTCGAGGTCAGGAAGCTTGAGCTTCTGACTGAGAACGGCAAGATCCTGCTTGATAAGGTCATCGAGCATACGCACGCGATTCGTTATCTGCGCGCCTTCGTTCTTCAACTGCTGACCCACGCCTTCCACGCGATCCATCTGCGCCTGCGCCTTGTCTTTGATCGCATCCAGGTTGGCCAGAGCCGCCTGAATCTGGGTCGGATCCTGAGGCGCCTTGATCGCGCTGACTTCAGCTTTGATCTGCTGGAAATCGCTGGCCTTGGGCAGACCCGCGAGCATTCCCTGCACCATCTGCTGGCGGTTACTCCAATCGCCTTCGATCTGCAGGATCGCCTGGTGTGACGGCAGATCATCCCAGTTGATGTCTTTCAAAGGATTATCGAGGCGGTTTTCCTTCAGAACGTTCATGGCATTCGCCACGACTTCATCCTTGACGGGAATCAAAAACTCCTGGGCTTTCTCCATGGCCCCGGGACTGTCCGGTCCCAGCGGGGGTGGCGGCAGGACTCGTCCGGGTTTCGCGCGTTTTGAGCGGATTTGGATGTCCTGCATCGTGGCATCTTCCACGATGATCTTGCTGCGCAAAAGTCCGGGTGCTCCGAGGTCAAAGCGCATTTTCGCGACTTCAAGTCGATTGAATTCAGGAGCCTCGGGATCGGTCATCTCGACTTTTTGAATTTCGATATAAAGACCGCTGATGCTGGTCTTCAGACTTCCGATGTTCACTTCCGCGCCGTTGGCATCGGTCGCCAGTTTTTCCATGACCCAACGCAGCTGCTGATCGAGCAAAAGAAATGTATAAAGCACCAAAGCCAGAAGACCAAGGACCAGGGGCACACCAAATTTCCAACGAATGAGACCGCCATAGGATTTCATGTTCTCACCTCAAGGGGGGTTCAGGCGCGTAGCGAGCGGCGAATGGCCAGACTCAAACCAATCCAGACCGGCAAAAGCATGAAAGCGAGCAGAGTCGCGCCCATCACCATGGAATTGTAAAAGCGGGTCCATGGAATCACGGGCGCGTTGTACATCTGCGTCCAGAGTCCGCTGAGTGAGGGTTCCCGCAGGACTTTCAAACCCAGCGCATCAATCCCCGCATCCAGTCCCACCATGCCGAGCGCCCAACACGATGCGGCCACGATAGCCAGAAGCAAAAGGGGCAGCCGCAGGATGCAGAGGCTCAAAAGCAGCAGCACCAGGTGCAGGCTGCCCAAGCCGGGCGAGAAACCCAGCCAACTCCCGTAGATGAAGGTCAAAATCAATTGAATGACCGAAACGCCGTTCGGAACGATCAAACTCCGACCAGGAAAGGAAAACGCCATCCCTTGGCTCCTGTAATGCTTGGAATATTTTTCAGGATACCAAGGTAACATACGGTTTCCCATGGCCAAAGAACAAAAGTTCGAAAGCCCTAAGGATTCATGTCTCTTACCAAAACCCCTCGGTACGGAAAACAACCTCAAGTTTCGCCAATTTTGTGCCGATACCAAGATCCAACGTGGAACTTACTGCTTGCAGCCCCGATCAGAGGATGAGAATGCGCTGTAAAAATCTTATCGTCGGCACCCTATTCCTTGCAGTGCTGACAGCTTGCGGCGACCCCGAGCCTGTTTCCACCGGAACCAGGACGCCGGGGCTCAATCGTTCGGCGGGGAATCAGCAGCCGGTTACGACAACGACGACCCCAGGTGATGCGACCAAGGGGCAAACTGCGTTGACGACCAGTTGCAATACCTGCCACGGCAAATCCGCTCATGCTCTTGTCAAAACCGATGTCGGAAGCATGGATGCAGCGGGCGGAAAATCCTATCACAGCAGTGTAGCCGCCGTTTTCACAAGCAGTGGCAACGATATTAAAGCTTATTTAGCGACACAGTGATTTCTATCGAGGGGGCAAGGTCAATGAAGGTTTTAAGTCTGGCTGCACTTATTTTGGTCTCGGTTGCTTGTAATAACGCGGCGCCGACAGCGACGGCCTATAAAGAGCAGCTCGGTGCTCCTGCTGCGGTTACTGGAGGCAACAATACACCTACCGGTGATGCTGCCAAGGGTCAAACGGCTCTGGCCGCTTGTACGGGTTGCCATGCTGATGGCGGTGCTGCGCATAAGCTCGTCGCAGCTGATGCCGACTCCATTGGGAATGGCGATGCGGGAAAAAATCCTATACACAATAGCGTTCCTCAGGCCGCAAAGGATGCCTTTAAGAATAATTCTCTCGATATGGCTGTATTCTTGAAAGGTGGTTCGACGGGCGGAACTACCCCCGCAGGAGGAGATGCAGCTGCCGGCGAAGCTCTTCTCAAAGCCCAATGCGAAGGTTGCCACAATCCTGACGGCACAGGCATGGGCCCAGTTCTCGACCAATTCGCTAACCTGGCTGGTCAAGAGGCAAAGCCGATTCATGCTGGTGTTGCTGCCAGCTTCACAGATGCCACGAAGAAAGCTGATATCGAAGCCGCATTGAAGGCCCGTAAATAATCAAAATCCCAAAATGCCCCAGTAACCTGGGGCTAAAACCTCATAATTCTCAGAGCTTACACACAAATCTAAAGCTTGACTCCGCATCTATTAGCATGTATTTATGGCA
>NZ_DASTAT010000089.1 GCF_035712445.1 Oligoflexus sp.
ACATCACAATCAGGCTCAATGAAGGTCACCCGATCTCCCGCCTCGATAGCCTTTTGCCCTGGAATTGGCAGGCCGCCCCGCCCAATGAGATCGATCGCATCAAAAAATACGTCAGATATGATAAAACTCTATCGGCCTAGAGAAGAGTTTTATGGAATCAATTGCTCTTTGAAAACTGCATATGCAAAGCCTTAGAATATGCGAAGTCTTTGAATCGCTGAAAATGTCAGTGCCAATATTTTTCCCGGACGAATAATTCTTCCAGGGTTATGGCAAAGACATCCTATGTAGAATATAAAAGACATGAGCCAGAACAAACCATACTTTATAAGGTTCTGGAGGCGCATGCCCAAACTTTTTTTGATGCAAACGCTGGGGACACTGATCGAAAGGCATTACCGGATTATATAAGACACGAGTTTGACAAATTTTTAGCCTGCGGCATTTTATCTGAAGGATTTGTCAGACTCAAATGTGACAATTGTATCCACTCGATTATTGTGCCATTTAGCTGCAAATGCCGAGGTTTTTGTCCGTCCTGTGCTGGTCGCCGGATGTCGGAGCGTTCCATTTACCTCGCGGATACTGTGATCCCATTTGTTCCAACGAGGCACTGGGTTTTGTCGGTCCCCTTCGAACTTCGCTATTGGATGGCCTCAGATGATAAGCTTTTGAAGACAGTGAACAGGATCCTCTGCGATGAGATCAAGAATTATCTTCGAAAGAAGGCAAGAAAACTTGGTATTAAAGGCGGTGAGACCGGCATAGTATCTCACCTTCAGCGAGCCGGCTCTGCGCTCAACCTGAATCTTCATTTCCATCTTTTGGTCATTGATGGCATCTATAAGGTGGACGAGGGTCAGCCTGTTTTTTATAGAATCCCTGGAATCCAGGAGCACGAGGTAGCGCGTGTGGTGGATGGCGTGTCACGGCGAGTTGTAAAATATTTGCGAAAGTCTGGGAAACTTTCACCTCATGGCGAGGAAGTCTGTATTGCTGATCAATCGGCTGCTGAGGATTTGACGCTATCTCAATTGAAAGGGGCATCCATCTCCAGCCGCATCGCCCTTGGACCAAGGTCGGGTCTAAAGGTTCGGCGCATCGGCGGTTCCTTTGGCTATGAGGAGGAAATACCAAAAAATCAGGGTTATGGCTGCGCCTCTAAAAACGGATTTTCCATTCATGCCGCCACTTCAATCAAGGCGCACGAGCGCGACCGACTTGAGCAACTCCTTCGCTATCTTGGTCGAGGCCCCGTGGCGCATGATAAAATCAGCCTTGATCAACATGGCAATATCCTCTATGAGCTGAAAAAATCCTTCGATGGCGCTACTCATGTCCTGCTCTCTCCACTTGAATTTATCGAAAAGTTGGCAGCGATCATTCCTCCTCCCTATCGGCATCAGGTCAATTATTATGGATGCCTCTCATCCCACAGCAAACTCAGGCCACTGATAGTTCCACGTCAGGAGATCGATGCCGGGCCTGCGGAAAAAAAGCGGAGCCCGGATGTTCCATTGGAAGAATTGCCTGGCGACCATCTGGAGGAGGAGGCAAAAAAGCCCTCGAGATATATTCCTTGGGCCGAACTGCTCAAAAGAACCTTCGGTATCGATCTTACGGTTTGCCCACACTGCGGGGGGCATGTACAGGTCATCGCTGCGATCATTCGCAAGGAAGCCATCCAAGAGGTCCTTGTGCACATGAATCTCCCGACAGGACCACCGGCGACGAAAAAGCGCTCTGGAACCGAATTTATGTATGAAAGCACTGCCTAACGGGTCGGAATGCTTGCAGCCAAAACTTGATAAACATCTGTTTATATTGCGTGAAACTACATTCTATCTCATAAGATCGACCAGCCATTGCTCTTTAAAGCGCCAAATAATCCCAGAAAAGCGAGGTGTTGCGCCGTTGTGGTTGCCGTGACAAAAGTGTAAAACTGAAAATTGCCGTTTCGTTTTACCTATCCGCCAGGATGCGATTCACCAGGTGAGTTTTGGTCGGAAAGTATTTGAAGAGGGTCTTCTCGGTGACCTTGGCTTCCTTGGCAATCTGCGCGGTGGGCGCTTCGAAACCGAATTCGATGAAGAGCTTTTCCGCAGCGCGCAGAATATCCTTCTGCTTTTCGGTCATCTCCGCGTCCGTGAGGACGGATTCGCTCAGCATGCTCTGCAGGTCGGGGGTATTTTTATTTTTCATAACAAGTCCTTACCGAAATCATCGGGCTTAAGTAAAGTGCGCACTATACCTTGCCGATATCTGTGGTATAGTGAGTACTATACTCACAGGAGTATTTATGGACAAGGTACCAAAACTGCTTGTAATGATTGACGGAAAAGAAGGCGAAGGTCCAGCGTCTATCACCTACGTGTCCCTTGCCGGAGCTCTATGGCGGGGAACCAAGACCTTCCTTCTGGCGTTTTTCGGCGGTTTGATTGTTTTCCCCGTCCCTCTGCTCCACATTTTTGGTGTCCTTTTATTGCTCGCTTCGCCTTTCGCCGGCGTGATGGTGGTCATCAAAAGCTATGGCCTCGTGCAAGGCATGGCGGGTGAATTCAATTGTCCGCATTGCGCGGCGGCGAATGCGATGGAATACCAGGAAGGCAACGCGCCTTTTTACGGATCGTGTTCGCATTGCCGCAATCCTTATCAGGTCTTTCCCAAGGCCTGACGCGACCGGGCAGGAAATTCCTGCCGCCCCTTTGCCAGCGGGATATTCGGTAAAATAACCGTATGGCTTGGTTATTCATTCTCTTCTTCACCAGCGCAATCTTCGCTCAGAATCGGGATGATGCCCAGGTTCGAGAGCTCGAGACTTTGCGCTTGAAAACTTTTGCCTATAAGGCCGATGCTCAGGCCGAGATCGATCAACGCTTCATCGCCATCAAACCCGATGCCACTCCCAAAGCCTGGATCAAAGGTTATGCGCTGGCCTCGCCTGAAGTCAAACACGTGCCCTATGCCACAGCTCTCGCGACCGCGCAAAAACTCGGTGATCCGCATCTTTTAGCCGAAATCATTCTCAGCCAGGCGCTGCAGGCCCGCGGCGATCAAAGCATGGATCAAACGCTGGGCGAATTGAAAAAAGCCCGCGACGCCGCGAAAGCCAGCGGCGATTCCCTCCTGGTCGGCATGATCCTGGCGGAAACAGCCTACACGTACAGCATCTTTCATAATCGGCACGGCGGCATTCAGGTGATCGAGGAAGCGCTGGCCATCATGAAAGATCATCCCCTGCATCCGCATTACCTCTATGCGCAGAGCACGCTTTCCATTCTGCTTTACCAGCTGGAACGCAAGGAAGAAGCCTTGCGCATCAGCAAAGAGGTTTACCAGAAATTCTCGGCCCAGAAGAATTACTATTCCGCCGCTATCGAAGCCTGCAATATAGGTCTGGCTTATCGTCAGATCGATCCCCATTCTCGCGAAGCCATTACCTACTTTGATTCAGCCATCCAATTGGCGGGAAAATCCGGCGATCGCGATGCGCTGGCGGGCGCTTTGAATGGCAAGGCCCATGCTTACCTTGCGACGGAACCGCAGCAAGCGATCCCACTCCTGCTTGAAGTCCTCGCGATCTATCACAAGGCTGGTGACAAGGTCTTCGAAACGGAAAGCATACTGACTCTGGCCGAGGCCTATCTGAATGCGAAAGAAATTCAGAACGCCAGGAAGATGCTCGATCAGGTGGCGCCCAATCCCAAGTTCGGTTCGATTTATACCGAACGCACGCTCTATCTGAAGAGTCGGGTGAACGCTGCCGC
Organism: Oligoflexus sp.; assembly: GCF_035712445.1. Lineage (NCBI taxonomy): Bacteria > Pseudomonadati > Bdellovibrionota > Oligoflexia > Oligoflexales > Oligoflexaceae > Oligoflexus > Oligoflexus sp. The sequence continues at coordinate 3,768 of NZ_DASTAT010000089.1, forward strand.
CGGTGATTTCGAAGAGGCTTATAAATCCCAGCTGGCCTACCACGATTATTGGCAAACCCGTAAGGAAACCGAAGAGGATGCCGAGCTGAATAAGCTGGCTTCCAGTCTGAATTTAAAACTGGAAGAAGAGAAGAATCGAACGCTGCAGGTCGAACTGCGGAATCAGCGGCAGGCGCAATCCCTGCTCCTGGCCATCATCGGACTTTTCGTTGTGGTGGTGGCGGCCATGATTCGCGGTCTGTGGCAGGGTTACCAGATCAAGCGGCAGAAAAAACTTCTGCAAGAAATCATGGACTCGATTCATGAGGGTATCCTGCGTTTCGGGATCGATCGCCGCATCGCTCCTCCTTATTCACGGCATGTGGAGAAGCTTTTGGGGCATGAGTTCCTCAGCGAAGGCTCCATCCTCGATATCCTCTTTCCAACGCCTTCCGAAGCCAAAACGATGACCGCGGCCTGCCTGGATGCGATTCTGGGCGAAGATCGAACGACCTGGGAGTTCAATGCGGTCCATCTGCCGAGTGAAATTCATCTGCGCGATCGGATTGTGCAACTCTTCTGGCATCCGATTCCCAATCGTCTGCATCAGACGGAACAGCTGATGCTCGTTCTGCGGGATGTGACGGAACAGAGAAACTACGAAGTCCTTCTGCAAAACGAGCGGCATGAACGGGATGCGCACAATGCCCGCGCCTTAGAGTTGCGCCACGTGGATATCATGCAGGTGCTGCACTTTTTACAGCGTTTGCAAGGGATGCAAGAAAACTATCGGAATGCCTTGCCCGATGCGACCGCGTTCCTGCGCCAGCTCCATACGTGGAAGGGTGAGGCGCGGACCCATGGGCTTAAAATACTCGCAGAAGAAATTCATCTGCTGGAAGATCATTGGTCGCTGCCCGATGCGGCTGGGGAAGGCCGGGAGAAACTCGAAGCCTTTCTCCTCTCCATCCAGGATTACCTGGCCCTCCTGGAAGATCCTCTGCTCCTGTCCCAGGGCACACGGCGGGTCAACCTGCTCTCACTGGCCGCTGATCTTTTCCATGATGCACAGAGCCGTTTGGAACAGGCAGGGATCCATTGGGGATCGGTGCAGGCCATCGACGGTGTGCATGGCTGGACGAGTGAACTGGCTGAAATCGTGCGCAGCATCCTCCTGCATGCGATCAGTAACAGCATTGATCATGGATTCGTGCGGGCGCCCGCGGAATTCCGTGAGGGCGTGCGGGCGTTCTTCGCCGTTGAAGTCAGCATAAATGACGGATATTTGGTGATCGATCTGTCGGACAATGGCCAGGGGATCCGCTGGGAACACATTCGAAATCTGGCGCGAGCTCGAGGCATAGCGGCTGAAACCAAGGCCGAGCTGATTGACGCGCTTTTTCTCGATGGCTTTTCTACGGCTGACCGTATGAGTCTGAGCAGCGGCCGCGGGATAGGACTCTCAGCAATTAAAAGCATTTGCGATGAGCGGGGCGGGAAGGTGGAACTTACCGATCGACCTTCCCAGCCTGGAGCGCATCTCGCCGTGCGGCTGCCTTATAATTCCGCCTGACCAATTCGCATAAAGCAGCTATACTAAGGGAAAATCTCACAATAGGCGGAATAACCTTGCAATTAAGGTCGATTGTATTCGCTTTGTTGCCTTTTTGTTTTTGCGCAGCTTGGAGTGCTCCGGCGGAAACCAATTCGGGGATCACCTCGATCGCCTTGCCGGGGATCGCGGAGAAACCCACACTGGGTGCTCTCGTGGGCTTGACGCATCGCTTTGAAAATCCGATTTTCATCGATAAGATCACTGCGAACATCATGTATTACCCGGGGATCAAACTCATGGATCCCAGCCGGGTAGACGTTGAAAATGATGATCCGGTCCTGAAGCGAGGGAACAGTCTGGATTTCGATGAGAAACATGCCAACCTTCTCATCATTTCGCCAAGGGCGAGCAGCTGCTATTTCCGGGAAACGATCTGCTTCAATCTATCGCCGCTTTCAGCGCCGATATTCACCGCCAATCAGCAGTTCAAGATGTATGTGGCGCCCTTTGCCGGCATCCAAATTCAACAGAGGATATTGGGAGCGCAGTGGTTTGTCGCGTATGACACCAACCTTTTTGAAGATCAGAGTGCCTGGACGCTGGGCGCTTCATTTTAAAGGGAGAGTGATCGAGAGCTGGGTGCCGCCGCTGCTTCGATTCCGAATTTCGGGCGTCGCCTGCAAAGCGCGGCAGATGCTTTGAATCGCACTTAAACCCACGCCGCGGCCGCTGGTTTCGGAAACGGAGCTGGCGGTGGATAGGCCGTCGCAGAAGAGTATGTCAGTCAGCGGTCGTCCGGGTTCCGGCACAAATCCTCGCGCTTGCGCTTGCGTCGCGACGAAATTCATATCGATCCCTTGACCGTTATCCGCAATCACAAGCTGAATCGCTTGCTCCTGATAGATCGCTTCGATTTCGATGAGGGCAGGTTCCGACGACCCCTGCGCTCGCAGAAAGCCGTGATCGACAGCGTTGGCGACGCTGTGCAGGATGATCTCGTGAATCTGCTGCAGGGTCGCCTCATCCCAATGCCGAATCTGATCGAGGACCCGCACACCCTGAAAGCGACGTTGTCCCGCCTGCAGGCGACGGCTGGCTTCTTCCGCATAAAGACTCGCATAAGCATAGAGATCGCGCGCACACGAATCTTCGGTGCGCGACGCCATGAGACTATTCAGAAGATGATCATAGTCCGCGAGCACGGTGCCCAATTGATTCCAATGCGCTTCGGTGGCTTCTGCCACGCGTGATTCCATTTCATGAATCTGACCGGCCAACTCCTTCAGCCCCAGGGTGCGAGCGGCCCCTTTGAACGTATGCAGGCGTCGCAGCGTTGCTGTCTCCGGTCCATCCTGCAAAGCCTTCCATTCCTCAGCGATCTGCTTGAGCAGCTGCCGCATCAAAGATGGTTTGCCGGCGAGGATCTCCTGCAATTTTTCCTGCAGCAGTTCGACCCGCTGGGCCTGCTGTTTAGCGAATCGCTGGATCGCCCGTAGCTGGGACTCGTCACGCACCGAAACCAAACTTTCTCTTAAGCATCATCTTTCGGCGTCTGAGAAACTGGCCCTCCGGGCATGGTTCCGTGCGAAAGACGATGAGGGGTTTGACATTGAGTCCTGGTTCAAACGAGAAAAGGTTACCGCTAAACTCAGGTCATTGGTTTTGTGCGTTTCACGAAGGAATCCCTGGATTGGTTACAGCCCCTGCAGGTCGGCCTCCGGCCCTCTCGCGCTCCTCCTAACGGAGAATGGGACTTCGACATCAGCATTGATAGGGGTTGAGAAGCTTGAATCCGACCTCGCCTTTGGTCGAGCACTGGTTCCACGTATGAGTCCGTTCGTCGGTGACGACGGTTCTATCAGTGTTTCCCTTTCAATTGGTTCAACGTCGGCGAAAAAAAGCGTCGGCCAGGAGTTCTCAGAAGTTGTTCACAAAATTAATGCCGCCCTGCTCCGCGCTTCGCACTCCGACAGGGCGTCGAATTTCTCTGTGCTCGCCTCTCCAGATCCTGACGCTTTTCCCCGTGCTCCGCACGGCGCGTCAGAATCTTACGGGCTGCGCTCAGAGAAATTTTTGGACCTCTTTTCCCCTTTGGGGGGAAGAAAACAAACCTGGGGATCTCTGGAAGCTTCCTTAACGCTTACGTCGCCGGAGGCGTTTGAAGCTGCTCTGACGTGTTTGAGGAAGCTGAGTCGCGCGGACACAAGAAAAAGCGCGCAGCGCTGGCTTGAACACGCGAGACTAAAGAATCGTAGCTTTGAAACCACCGAGGAAGTTTGGGAGTCAAGAGCAGCGGAAGCCAAAATCCTTTTGGAACTCGCTGAGGGTTTGAGGCATGTGGTTGGAACCGGCCTTAACGCAAAGAAGACATCTCAAGGTTAATAAAAGTCCTAAATTCCTATTTAGCAGGAGTTTTTCTCACCGAAGAAAAGCCTCTGTATCCCCTTATCCAAAAGTCTTCTTCTTACGGAAAGAATGGGAGAAAACGAATCCGCAGCTGTGCGGAGGATTCGGTCGCTGCAGCGCAGTGCGAAGCGCGGAGCAAGGCGGCTATCATTAGATAAGACAATTAAACCTGTTGAAAAAGAATAAGAAATAAAAAACTTGAGAGTCAGGAGTTCTTGATCTATTGCCACGGCATAAGATCCCAGTTGAAGAACTCCTGAATACTGTCTTCTGCTATACTGTAGCCATGACCCTTGGAATTCTGCCGTTTCCACTTTACTCCAGCATCTTTGAATA
>NZ_DASTAT010000090.1 GCF_035712445.1 Oligoflexus sp.
CGTTCGCCAGAGCCTTTCCAGGATGGTCTTCACTTCGTCTTTGAGCCACAGTCGCTCGACCGGGGTCCACATTTGGTTTTCGCGTTTGACGAGCTGCAGGTAAAGGTCGCGGTGATGATCGAGCACCGTCGCCCTTTTCGATTCCGTCGGGTGCGCGGTCAGGACTGGCTCGACATGAAGCTTCTGCAGGGTTTCCAGGATTTCCTCCTCAGGGAAATTCGCCTGCTTCAAACTTTCGAAGGCCCAGGGCCAAAGTCCGTCTTCCGTTTCCAGGGAGCCCGAGGCCTGCTGCTCCCGCCGTGTCTGGACGTTGATGTTCTCTTCGATCATGCCGAGCAGCTGAAAGGAGATCGACAGGAGCTGCACCAGACGGTAGGGGGAGGACGCCTGAGGCAAAGGCTTATCCTGTTTATCATCGAGCCACGGTATGTAGGGAATCAGGTCCTTATGCTGAAGTTCTTCAAGCACTTCTTTCAGTGATTGCATCACAAAATTCAGATCCTGATCAAACTTATCGACTTTATTGGCGACCACAGTGCACCTCAATCCAATGCGAAACGGGAATTCGCTGTGCAGTGTAGAGAAAGCGCAGCAGGGAAACAAGTGTGAGTCAGGGGCGGGTCGAGGCAAAGATACCGTATGGTAAGCCGGGTGGACCGCCCGGTGGGAAGCAATCTCAGGTGGACGGAATGATGAATTTTCATTATTCGGTCTAACCAGAGTCTGATCATGGGGAATAATACATGCTGTCTCTTTTTCGTTGGATTGGTCGTTGTGAAGGGATTTCGTTCCTGTTACTGCTCTTTATAGCCATGCCACTGAAGTATATTTGGGGCATGCCCGAGTACGTTCGTGTGGTCGGAATGGCCCACGGGGGGCTATTTCTGGCCTACATAGCCCTGGCTAATTATGCGGCTTTGGAATTGCGCTGGTCCCGGCACGTCTGGCTGCTGAGCATGGTAGCCGCAGTGCTTCCTTTCGGCACATTCATCTTTGAAAAGAAGCATCTGCCGGCTTGAAGGGTTTTTTTAAAGGCTGATGCCTTCACTCCGGCCGGTGTAGGCACAGACCGCCTTCAGAAGGCCTGCGACATTGATGGGTTTGGTGATGTGATCACTGCAGCCGATCATGATGGCTCGCTTTCTTTCTTCGACCATGGCCGCAGCGGAAAGGGCTACGATTGGTTTTTGATAGCCCTGCAGCCGCAGCTCCGCGGTCGCTGTGAAGCCATCCTTCACCGGCATCTGCAGATCCATCAGCACGATATCGTAATTCCGGTGCAGGGCTTTCTCGACCCCAATCTGGCCATTTTCCGCAAGGTCCACATTCGCACCATTGCGAAAGAGAATCTGCCGGATCAGGTTCTGATTGTCGGTGACATCCTCGACCACCAGAACATTGACCCCCTGCAGCAGTTTTCGGTCCGTGCTGCTGGCCTGGATCATCCTGGGGCTATCGTCCGAGCTGTGAAAAGAACCTTCCGCCTGCGAGGCATCTATGGTCGCGACGAAGGTCGATCCCACATTCAGGGCGCTTTCCTTTAATTCCAGCGTGCCCCCCAGGGACTGAGCCAAACGCCGCGAGAGTATGAGGCCAAGACCCGTCCCCCCGTATTTACGCGTGGTCGAGGCGTCGGCCTGCATGAAGGGTTGAAAAAGCTGCTCCTGCTGCTCGGGTGATATGCCGCGACCGGAGTCTTTTACCGTGAACTGAAGTTTCGGAGCGCCCCCGTCCGCATCGCTGATCATCATGACGTCAAGATCAACGCGTCCCTTGTTGGTAAACTTGATGGCGTTGCCCATCACATTCAGAAGAATCTGTTTGAGGCGCGTTGGATCGGTGACGAGCATGCGGGGTGCATTGGGGTGAATCGCGACGTTGACGGCTATGCCTTTTTCCGCGGCCTGCTGATGCATGAGGCGCAGGATATCGGCCATCACATCGGGCAGCGAGGTGGCTACGCTTTCCACCACGAGTTTACCGGCCTCGACTTTGGACAGGTCCAGGATATCGTCGATGATCTGCGTCAGGAGTTTGCCGTTCCTTTGGATCGCATCGACGAATTCCGTGCGCTCCTCCTCGGTATTATCGGGATCCAGAAGCAGATCGCCAAAGCCCATGATCGAATTGAGCGGCGTGCGAATCTCATGGCTCATGTTCGCCAGGAAGGAACTCTTGGCCCGATTCGCGGTTTCGGCGTCCTCGGATTTTCTTCGGTACTTTTCCAGAAGATCGCGCATTTCATACTGCCGTTCGCGGTTTTTGAGCGAGGCACGAATCACGCTCAGAAGCGTCATGAGCCGTACGGGACGATCCAGAAGCGTGACGTTGCGCAGTTCGTCAATGGCCTTGAGGATTTCAAAGCCGGCTTCGGTCATGTCCCCACCGCGGGTCAGAACGACGACCGGAATATCCGACCACTGCGGCTGCTGCTGCAGGCAGCGCTTCAACGGTTCAAGCCCATGCGGAAAAATCATCTCTTCGGCCAGCAGCAAGGCCCCGGCACCCTGTTCAATGTGCATCAGAAGATCGCGGAACGAGACGCAGATCTGGCCTTGAATATGCGCATCCTGAAGAACACGGAGAGTCATCTCCGCGTCTATTTCCGATGCAGCCAGGATCATCACGCATAAGTCCGAGGCTGACGTTTCATTCACGGCCGATCGTCCCTTCCGCGGAAAGAATCTGCGGCACTCCGGTCAGGACACCCTGGAAGTTTTTCAAGGGCTGGCCCACCTGCAGTCCTTGCGAGGACAGCGAATATTCCCGAATGGTTGCCTCATGCCTGCCGTTGCGCCGCTTCACGACGGAAATGGCTTTTTTCACGTGCCCCATGATCTCGTAATAACGCAGGAGGATGACGGTATCCGCCAGGTAGCTGATATCCACCGGCGCCTGCATCGCGGTGCCGACCATTCCATGCTGAGCCACGACAAGCAGGGTCACCACACCCTTTTGGTTGAGGTAACTCAAGAGTTCATGGAGCTGAATCACCAGAAATTTTTCTTCGGGCATGGCATTCAGATAACCGTTCAGGCTGTCGATGATGATGATGCTCGCACCGTTTTCCACCGCGCGCCTGACCATGTGAATGAATTCGCCCGGTGAATGTTCCGCCGGATCTATTTGCTTCAGGGTGATCAAGCCCTCTTTCACATAATGGGGAAAGGACGAGCCTATGGTTTCCGAACGTTCCAAAAGTGTCTGAACGCCCTCGTCGAAGGCAAAAAATGCAGTCTTCTGGCCACGCGCAGCCGCTGCGCAGGCATGCTGGGTGGCAAAGGCTGATTTACCGCAGCCGGCCGGCCCAATGATGAGCGTGCTGGTGCCCATCGTGAGCCCGCCGCCCAGAAGTTGATCCAGCCCTTCAAGGCCGGTCGAGGTCAGAGGACGCACATAGCTTTTGCGCCGATCTTTATCCGAATGCTCCGCTGCGATCAGGCGCGGATACACGGCAAGCCCACCCCGCTCGATCGTGAAATCATGGTAGCCGCCGCGAAAGCGAACGCCGCGCATTTTGATCACCCGCAGACGGCGCCGCTCAGCGCCATAGAGCGGCGAAAGCTGCTCCAGCATCACGACGCCATGCGCAAGGCTTTGCAGCTGCAGATCGCCATCCGATGATGTGCGGTCATCGAGCAGGAGAACGGTACAGTTGCGGCCAATGAAAAACTGTTTGAGGCCCAGAATCTGCCGACGGTATTTCAAAGGATCACGGGCGAGCAGGCGCATTTCAGAAAGGGAATCGAAAACCACGCGGACGGGTTTCACGCGCTCGACTTCGGCGAGGATGGACTTCGTCGTGCCACCCAATTCGACTTCGGACGGATGGAAGAAGGTATAATGACCGCCAGGAGTCAATTTTTCTTCAGGAAGCGCCAGCTCGTGAATGGTGACGTTATCCAAAGACCAGCCATGCGAAGCGGCTACAGCCATAAGCTCATCCTTGGTTTCGGAGAGCGTCACATAGAGCCCTGATTCGCCGAGGCGTATGCCTTCCAAAAGGAACTGGAGCGCAAGCGTGGTCTTGCCCGATCCGGGATCGCCTTCCACAAGATAAAGTCGGGTTTTCGGAAAACCGCCACCAAGGATATCATCCAAGCCGGGAATTCCGGTCGCAGCCCTCTTATCAGAATCAATATTGCCCTGGTTTTCCATATGAAATTCCTTGCATATCTGAAGTGTGGCCTCGCTGTGTAATTCCGACGAGCGTTTGAAAATCCCTACACCTCAATTGGGCCAGCTGCGAGATCATGAGGAGGAAATCTATTCCAGGGAAACGTCCTGAAATGTCGTGTTTTGTAGCGTTTGCGATAATTTTAGAACGTGCCTAGGCTGGTTGAACCCTAGCAGCTTCGGCATGAAGCGTCAAGGCAGGCATGTTGCTTATACCTGCGCACGATCAGGGAAGGATACCGATTCCAAAGCCAGGGCCGCCATTCATAAAATCGGATTTGCCTGTTTGTTTTAAGCGATCAAGTTTTCGTTCCTGGCCTTTGGCGTCAACGGCAATCAATTCGTAGGCAGGTTCATCGGAAGGGTCTTCCCCTCCTTCGATGCGAGCTTCATCCCAGATGCTTGCAAAAGGCGAAATCGAACGCAGAACAAGGCGCTGGATGCCGCGCCTTTGAAGATCAGCGGCATCTTCAGCGGTAAGCTGATCCGCAGCCATGAGATCCCAGGCATATTCGAAGGTGAAGTTGTGGTGACCAGGCGCATACACCGCTTTCAAAGGAGCTGTCAGTATGAGTTCACGCGGCAGCAGACCACGAATCACGCTGCTGTCGATATGCACGAAGCGGGTCTTGTCGAAACCTTGGAAGCTGCTGCGACCCTGAATGTTCAAGGAGAGAGTTTCAGAGGCATAGGTTTCGAAGTAGGAGGTCGGCGCCGAACGCTCGGCAGCATAGGGGCTTGAAGCCTGGAATGTACCGGGCTGAAAACCCTGGTAGGCATCGCTTTCGCATGCATGGTCCCCGAGCACCATCTGAAACTCTTCGAAGTCGTCAGGATTTGGCCCCTGACGCATCCGAAATTCTGCAGTCCAAAGGCTCTGCACCTGATTCACGAGAAGACGCGGCTGCGAACGCGGGCGCTCCTGACGACCTGTCCACTGGAGCTCATAGCTTCCTTCTGCCGTCTCGACCGGAACCGAAACGGTGTAGGTCCGGTATTCATGGCGCGTGCCCCAGAGTTCCTCCCAGGGCGTATGCTCAAAACGCGCGAGCCGCGACAGGGAAATATCCTTCCCAGCCCAGCGCAGGCTTTCCACGGGATTGATCATACTGTTGCGCTCATCCGCGGGCAGCTCCTGCAGGGCGACGGAAATCTGCAGCGGTCGTCCCAGCTGAAGCCTCGTCAGCGCGCGGCGGTGCTCGCTGGGGCTCGGACAAAGTCGGGCCTGACGTTCCCCGATCAGAAAAAGGCCGCGATCCAGACCCTGCGTGGACATCGTGGGCATCGGCACGGGGCGCACCTGCTTGATGATGATTTTCTGCGTCCCCTTTTCGCTGATAAGTTTCCATTCCATATCGAGTTTGAAGAGAGCAGGATCTTGAGGCTTCAATGCCTCCCGATAATGTTCATGGACAAGGTTCATCTGTTCGTAAAGCTGACGGTAAAGAGCCTCGGTCATCAGCATGCGGCCGCGGGCCACTTCCGTGCTCGGGATCTGCAGCTCCAATTCCGTGGCTGTGATGCGCGTGGTCTCAGGAATTTTTCCGGCGGGTGGATTGGCGACTTCAAGGTCTTCGCCGGGAAAAGCTGTGCTCTGCACTTCCATGGTTTGCGGACCGTCGCCGCTGCTGTTATAAGCCGGATACGATGAAATCGCGACGCCATTGGCCAGCTCGCCTTTATAGGCTCTTTGCACCAGGATCCCCATGCCGGCGAACTCCTCCTTCACTCCATAATAACGCCGCGCGGACCAGGCCTTCAGACTATAAAGACTCGCCCAGACCTTCAGGACGCTTTTCATCAACGGATCTTTCTTATCCTGGCAAAGACCGGCTTGTTCGATGCGCGCGTCATCACCGGCACAGGCGCCTTTTGATTCATAAAGACCGGCACCGTTGAATTCGGGATGATCTTCGATGTTGCTGCTGGAGCGAAGTTTGATCCGCGTCCCCTTGGGAAAGACCTGAGCGATCGCATCCAAAATCCGGCGCTGCAAAGGAGCAGGAATTTTCGCCCCTTCAATCAAGGCCCTTATGCGCGCGAGTCCTTGAGCATTCGCCTGGGGATGGAGGCCTGGGCCCAAAAGCAGGGAAAGCTCCTGGTCCACAGCGGAGCGCAGCGAAAGTCCCTCCGCTGTTTGACCCAGGCGCAAAGTTTCCGCGAAAATTCCCAGGGGAAGTGCAAGACCTTCGGTGACAGTATGATCAGGAATGATGCGCCGCAGCTCCGCTACATTCGCAGCCTTGGCGCCGACCTTGTCCGCATCCGCGCGGCCGAGTTCATCCAAAGAAACAGGTTCCGTCAGGCTGCGATCGTAATCATGCAAAACCAGCGGCTGAGGTTTTTTCAAAGCGGCCAGTGAGTCCGCTTCGGCAGGCGTCAGGGCTGAAGCGGAGCGCACCAGGATCTGGCAGGTGCCCACGGCATCACCCGTCGCCTGAACGAAGACAGCTTTGCCGCTGCGCGCGAGTTTCAGCCAGCTTTCCTGCGCCGTCGCCTTCTCTTCATAAACAAAGGGAATGCCGAGCATGCCGGCGAGGAGCGCAGGATGCGAGGAAGGCGATGAAGTCCGGCTCACCACGATACCGGCCACGATGGGCAGTTCACGCGGCACATCATCCATCACGAGAATATCCGAAGGTCCGATCGCACCCTCCGCCAGCAGACCTTCCAACTCTCCCTTTTTCACAACGCGAACATGCCCCACACCCCAGCCCGCGTTATAGCAGATGCGGGCCTCGGCCGTATGGCGACGGGCTAGCTTGATACCGAGGGCTTCAAAACGGGCCGCGTCTTTGAGGACGAAATCCATCTGTTCAGGTCCGGGCAAATAAAAAAGCGTCTCTGGCACCGAGGGCATCTTTGTGCTTAATATCGAGAAGACGGCCGTGACCGACTCGGGATCCAAAGGATCCTGGCTCATCAGCTGAACATCCGCGATCGGCGGGTTATTATACTCATCGACAGATTTGGGAATCAGAAGAGTACCCAAAAGAAGACGACGGCCTTGAGCATGCTGGGAGATCGCATCCACCTGCGCTGCGCTGAGGCCTGCGTACTCCGGCAGAGTTGTCAGATGCTCGGCATGATAGCGAAAGCGTTCCGGGTGCCAGATCAGTTTGGAAAATTTTCCGGACGCGTCCAAAGCGATCGAAAACTTGATATAGCCGCGGTACAGGGGATCCTGCCAGGTCCCGACGAAATAGGTCCAAAAAGTTTCTGTGGTCAAGGGTTCCGGTTCTACGGTAACCATGCCTTCGAACTGTTTCAGAACGGAGTCAGGCGGCTGGGCTGGTGAGCACGACAGAACGTGTCCGCATAGGGCCAGGAGCATAAGAATTCTCAGGATCATGACCGTCTCCAACGCAGGCGAAGTGGGGTTGAGGGGCGCTTTTAAATGGAGCAAAGCCCCGGCAAAGTCAACGTTCATTTACGTGAGTTTCCCGCTTGATGAAATACGGGAAAAAACCCATGGTTGGAGACTCCAGGATTTGACTGACCGGCTGATCAGAGGCATTGAGCGGAAAACAAGGAGGCCCCATGGAGTGTCGATTGGCAAATGCAGATCAAATCGCGCAGGCTTTTGCGCAGGTCCATGTGGTTTGGCCGCATGATCCTGACCCCGCCTTGCACCTTGAGAAAAGGCTGGCGTCCAAGCAGCATCAAAGAGCCAGCTGGTTCGTGATCGAAGATGCGGGAACGGTTGTCTGCAGCCTCGGGGCTTATCCGTTCCAGCTCTTCGGTCCTGATGGGGACCGTCCCGCGCGGGCCTTCGGTGCCGTCTTCACCCCCGAGGCGCATCGGGGACAAGGGCATGCCGCGCGGCTGATCAGCTGGGTTTGTGAGCATTATGCGGAGATGGGGACGCTCGATTTCATTCTCTATTCCGATATAGATCCGGCCTACTATCAAAAACTCGGGTTCCAAACGCTGCCGTCCTACGAGTGGGCCTGGGATTTGCCTCGATCCGGCCCGCGGGTGGACATGACCGTATTTCCAGCCCGACCCCTGGACCCCGAACTGCCAGGCTTTCGTTATGGCATAAGGCGCCAAACAGCCGATGCGATTTGGGTTCAGGAAAAACAAAACAGCCCCCTGCGCCTCAGTCGCTGTCTTGCGACCGGAAACTGGCTGCTTTCGCGTCAGGACCATGGTACGTACACGCTGCTCGAGAGCAGTCTCACGCAATCTGCCAGCGACTGGCCCGAGCTGCTGCGTCTTATGGAAAGTGACGCGCGTCAGGCCGGTTGCCATCGCGTCAAAGGTTGGTGGGTGAGTCACGAGCCCCGGCCCGAGGCATCCTGGGAAAACGTGTTCAAACCCCGGAGCCAGGAGATCCTGATGTGGTCTTCGCTGCGTGGCGCGGGTGATCCCTGGCGCGCTGATATCGGACAGCATGGTTTCCGGGCTTTGCTGAGCGAGCATGTGTAAAGAGGAGCGGTTTTGATGCAAGGATCCAAACTCATTCATATCGAATTCATGGCCGAGAAAAGACCAATTCGCGTGGTCGATTCCTTCGATCAATTTCTGGATGAGTTCGCTGTGGAAGTCGGCGGGCAGTTGACGGATGAACGCTGCCCCTTCGGTGTTTTGCTGTGGCCAAGCGCCAGGATCGTGGCCCGCTGGCTGGTGAACGAAGCGCCATATGACCGTGAGGCGCCGCTGACGATCATGGAGCTTGGCTGCGGCGTGGGATTTCTATCCTGTGCTCTGGCTCTGATATTTCCCCGCGCGACCATCGTGGCCTGCGATTATGAAACGCAGCTGGGCCGCTACGTGAAAGCGAATGCGGAGCTTTGGGGTGTGAGTGATCGCGTCCGCTTCCAGGCAATCGATTGGCGTCAGCCGGTGCCGGAAGAATACCGGGGCCGGGCGGATTGGGTCCTGGGCGCCGATGTTTTTTATGATGACAGTCACCTGAAGCATCTGCCGCCTTTTGCGCGGGATCTTTTGAAGGCCGATGGTCTTCTGACTCTGGCTGACCCCAAACGCTTTCGCTTCGGCACCGCCCTGGATATTCTGAAGCAGCATTTTATCCTGAAACGCTGGGTCGAAGAGGACTGCGATATCGAGAAGGAAGGCATCGAGGACTTCATGGTGAATAGCGGAGTCTTGAAAACCAAGGTCTCGATCCTTGAATTCGCCCAAAAACCATCCTGAATGAAAAATGGCCCTTCCGTGAAGAAGGGCCTATGAGAAAAGGGGAGCTTCTCAGTTCCCGTTACATCCCCACCACACGCCGCCCAGCCAGTCATCAGCAGCTTCATCGTATTCATCACCGCAGTTGGGATCACTGGAACCACCGCTGGCATTATTGCGATACGAACAGGCGTCATGATCCAGACAGTCCTTGGTCCATGACGAGGGCGCGCCCCAGCCGCAATCGGCTCCGCAGCGTCCCATGCAACCATAGTTATTCGGCCAGTTCACGCCGACCACGATATTTTCCGCCACGTATGTCGACAGCTGCGTATTCCACTGAGCGGTGACGGTCGAACCATTCTTGATGCAGGTGATGCCTTCGTTTTTCAAGTGCGTGCTGTTGAAGTTCCGGGTGGGGAAGGCATAGTTATCGGGGGCCTGCGAAAGATAGTCGAAGGCCAGATAAAGAGTTTTCTGTTCGATCGGCGAGGATTCCGTCACATTTTCGGTCCTCGCATAATCCTGGGCAGCCTGTGACAGGGCCTTGCGCTCGGCTTCGGTGAGCACAGCGCCGTGCCCGTCGATCTTTTGCAGGCCGGATTCGGTGCTCATACCCAAATCAAACTGATGATCGTTGACCTGGATGGCCACTTCCACGGTATTGGTTGCGGTTGAAGTCGTCTCATAGACGATCGCGACCGTTTCTCCGCCTATCTCATACTGAAATCCATCGCGCGGTGCGTTTGGATTCTGCTTGGGAATGCCGCAGGCCACGAATGTTAATGCCAGGAGAGACAAATATTTCATGTATCTTACCCCATTGTGGACTCTTTATAACAACTCTCTTCGGCAGGGGGGGCCGGGATTGAATGCCGGGGACGGGCGCGTGGCAAGACTGTGAATTAAGGCGCTTCCTCGGCGGTCAGGCGGTTTTTTAAAGTTTGCATGGGGGAAGGCCGCGGCCGCCGATCCGGTGGGAAAACCCTGCCGCTTGCCCAAGCGGCCGGGACTCCAGCTAAAATAGAAAGAGAGGGATTTTTCTTGGGGCAGGACCTTGGGCCGGTGACTTTTGCCCGGCGCTACTTACAATAAAATCATTTTCTTACATTTCTCAGTGAATTCCGGAAAATTCGCGCCGACAGAGGGTTAAGTATTCGAGTAGCAATGCTAGGGGAGGAAGGTGCATGGGTATGGCTTTGGCTGTGACGGTGGCCGTCGGGCTATTGGGGAGTTCGCTGACCTGGCTTTGGTTCCGCATGTCTCATGAGAGGCATGACGACCCGGATATAGCCGATCTCGTGAAGCAGCGCCGTTCGAATTTTGAAGAAAGCGTCCAGAGCGCGGAAAAGCTGATTCGGAAGGGCTAGGGCTTAGGCCGCCGGTTTCCCCTGACGCTGCAGCTCCTCGAAGATCCTGTTTCTTTGGATACCATTCAATCCTAAAATCTTCGCACCGTGTTTGAAACGGTGCTGATCAATTTTGCCCCAGCGGATTTCAATGGTGAAACTCGCGAGACCCCAGTCCTGCAGTTTCTTCATCAGCCCTTCGTCTTCGACATCCATGCTCACATCCAGCAGCACGTCCTTGGCAAGGAAGATATCCCCGACCAGGGCGAGGCCCGTGCGCGAAAAATCCCTGAGTTCAAAGACCCCGTGCTCGGAGCGCAGAAGCACCTTGAGGGGCGGCAGTTCCAACCTTTCCTCCAGGCGTTCGATGCGGGCGAAATTCCAATAGAGCCTTTCCGCCCTTTCAATGGCTCCCGGTTCGGATTGAAACGGATCCACCTGCCAGGCCTTCACCAGTTGCTGGGAGTGTTTCACCCGCACGTATCGGGGGATCAGGATGCTGGCATCCGCCCATGGACCAAGCAGTTCACGGGTCTCTGAGCCTATCATGATACGGAAGGGTTCGCAGGCGCTTTCCAGGCGCGAGGCGAAGTTCACGCCATCTCCAATCAAGGTGAAGTCAAAACGGGTTTCGTTGCCGATATTACCAATATAGACCTGGGCTGTATTGATGCCGATTCGGGCCGGATAGAGAGCTTCGCCTTTATCATGGGCGGTGAGACAACGCTCATAGAGTCGTCTTTGAATGGCCATCGCGCACTGCACCGCCTGATCCGCGTGCGCGCTTTGCGTCTGGCCGAGCAGGTTATAGCCAAAGAAGCAGAGAAGGCCATCGCCCAGGGTTTTATCTATGACGCCTTCGTGCCGGTGAATAATGCGGGTGGCTTCATGCAAAAGATCCTTGAGCTGCGCAAAGGTCTCCTGAGGCGGCAGACGCTGCGAGGTCAGGGAAAAACCCACCAGATCAAGGAACATGATGCTCACGTTTTGGGCGGATGGCTCCTTGATCAGGACATTGGGATTGGCGAGGATCTTCTGCAGCTGATCAGTCGCGATCACATCGGCGAGCGCCGCCTGAAGCGTCCTGTTCTTGCTGTCGCGGCGCATCATTTTCCAGGTCAGTGCGGAAAGGCTCAAGAGCACGAAGCCGAGGTTCGGCCAAAGCCAGAATATTTTGATATCGGCGAAGGCGAAGAGCGCGAGCCCAAGCGCGGCCGCACCAGAGGTCGCCAGGAGAAAGATCAGCGCAAAGATCATGGGCTCCAGTAAAAGCCCGGCCAGGACACCGAGCATGGTGCCAAGGAAAAGTTTCGGCAAGGATGCTGCGATGGTTTGAATCCATTGCCCTGTGATGACGCTGTTCACCATCGCTATCATCAGATAGCCGCCTGGGATCGAGCCCATCGGCGTTTCCACAAGATCCGAGCTGCCGGTGTACATTCCGGGTAGAATCAGAACGATCTGTTCGGGCGTGATGACATCCGCAAAGCTTACATTCTTTTCCGCCCGTTTGAAGGCGCGGTCCAGGCTGAAGGACTGCTTCAGGATCGTTTCGCGATCCAGTAAGTTGACCAGGACCTCGGCGGTGCGCGTCGTCATGCGCTGACCATTGATGGCGATGCCCTGAGGACCCACTGTCACCCAGTCCGCAGCCCAAAGGCTCCAGTGCGGGATTAGAACGTCCGCTGCAGGTCGATGGAAGAGCTCCACCGTTCCACCGCCGCTGTAGTGCGCATGTCCAAAGAGGGAAAAACTTTTCTGGACATCGACATGGGGACCGTAAACAGCACGCGGCGTGACCGGCAGCCAGTCGAGTTCCATGTCCGAAGGCATCCAACGTTTTTTCGCCCAGATCGGTAGATCAAGGGGAATCGGTTCGACGAATTTAAGGGTGTCGGCCGTCATGAATACGATGGAGGCGAGCGGCACACCCGCGGCCTTCAGGTCTTCACTGATCTTATCCGCATCATAGCGGCCGCGCGGTGTGGCAAAGATCTTATCGATCATAATAAGGCGCGGCTTGGCGGCGGCCACGGCCTTGAAGAACTCCGCCCATTCCTGAAAATCCAGATCATCGCGACCCAGACTGCGAATGGAGCGATCATCCATGAAATAAATCTTCAGCCGCGGATCGAGCTGCGGTCCTTGACCCATGGCTGCCCGCAGACGAAACTCCAGGGCCTGGATCAACTTCTGGTCCAAAAGCTTTCCCAAAGGACTCGATTCCACCGCATGCAATCCCAAGGCGATCAGGATCGCGGCCAGCAGCCACCTTCCTAAGATGGGCCGTGGTGCGTCGCGGGCATCGAGCCAGGATTGAAGCCTTTGGAACATGGGACCTCCGGTAAGGCTTTCGGCAGAATTCGCGGCGAGGGTTAGCGGAAAACAGCGCCCGGGATGAATCTTTAATGCGCCCATTGCAGTCGTGATATCCCAGTAGAAACAATATATTAAAGCTGTCCTTCGCCTCTCCTAAGACAGCCGGGGCACGGGCCGATAAGATTCGCAAGAGATAAGGGAAAATCCATGAACTTGCGAATGTTACCTCATAAGGCGGGTGCCCTGCTGGCTTTCGCTTTCCTTGTGTTGGGTGCCTGCGTGCCCGGCGGCAAAGACCAGCGAAAGTCCGCGCCGCAGGATTCCAGCGTGGCCACTCCAGGTGCCGATGATCCCGAGATTCAGGAGCTCGGCGCTACCGATCCCGTCTCCATTGCCGGTGTGAATCTGATAGCGGATTATCAGAATACCCGTGCGCGCTGTGATTTTAAAAACATCGCGGCGGATGATTATGAAATATTCTGTCGCGTCACCATCACCAGTGAACTCGGCAGCGAGTTTCTGCCTTTGAAAGTCAAGCCGACCCTGCAGCTCTCGTGGCAGCAGCCGGTTCAGACCCGTGGTGAATTTCGCCTGGATCGCTGCCAGGAATCACCCGATCATCTGAGCTTTCAGTGTCAGGGTCAGCTGAAATCAGGAACTTCGGCACTGGAATTTCCTCTCCAGATCATCGACAGCGCGCTGCAGCAATCCCGCATGGAAAGACCGGAAGTTCTTCTGCCTTATTTTGTGGGCGTGATTGAGGGCGACTTCAGTGATACGCACCGCTCGTTCCAGGGCCTGCCCGATCCTTCCGTGGATACGGCCGTGCTGGATAAACAGCTGGTGCAGGCCGGCTTTTTCCGAACCGAAGTCGACCGCTTCGATCACAAGGTGAATGTGCTGGATGCCTGCGAGCATGGTGATCTCATCATCATGGCGACGCCGACTTACATTTATATCCACGACAGCAGAAAGAACGAACTGAAAGCGGTCGCCGGACGCTTTGATGAGAACGTGCGGTTCAGCTATCGTTTTGAAGATCCCCTGCGTTTGAATCATCAGACCTATCGCGTGGCCTGCGGACCGGAAGGTTTCACGACCTACCATGCGAATAGCGGCTTTGATGTGGATAGCACCGGGCTTTTCAGCAGTGCCCTGCGTGCGCTTCATTTTGATTACCAGGGCCGGCTTCTGCGCTTTCAGGATGCGCTGACCGATCAGGTGACGGGCCGCGTGGCGCAGAATAAAAGCAATCGCAATCTTTCCGCGCTCGGTGCGGGTCGTCAGCGCATCGGCAGCATTGTCAACTATGATGGCGAGAATTTTCAGCTGGTCGATATCATAAAGTCCGCGGATCAGCTGATCTGGACTCTGAGCACCTATGCTCCGAACAAAACCGAGGCGCTCCGTTCACGCGTGCTGCAGACCTTGGATATCACAGCCGGCGACGTCATCACCGGCGGGCTGGTCGATGCCTCTGTGCTGGCCCGATTTGTGCGGGATCGTCCCGAAATACTTCTTTATTCGGGCCGCTGCAACTATAACCTTTATGATGTGAAAGAGGGCCGTATCCAGACGACCGTCGGCCCCAAAAAGGATGTGATGACTGCGCCCGGAGCCTGCGCCGAGGATACCGTCATCCCCGGTCGTGAATTCGCGCGCTTTGGACCCGGATCGTTCATTTTCAAGATTGATAATGAAACATGGCGAACGGTCGATAGCCAGCAGCAGATCAAGCCTTTGGTCAGCGGAACCCTGGCCTTCACGCAGGAGCCTGTGGACCTTTTGAAACAGGGCCTCATGCCAGCCTTTGATGGACGGGTTCCGGTCGGGTCCAAAGTCTATCCGCTGGCTGGGGAACGGCTGCTGGTCACCAACCTTACATACCTTGGCCTTATTCAGCAGGGTCGGCTGCAGCTGATCTCGGCCAACAATCGCCTGCGCACGCCTGAGGTCGGACGGATCCATAACATTTTCTTTGAAGCGTCCACGCAGAAGATACTGAGGATCTATAACCGGACTCAGGGGACAGCGGCCACGGCCGTCATTGAAGTTCTCCAGGGTGAGGCCTTCGTTCCTTTCCTTGAAATTCCCTGCAGCGCGATCGTCGCTACGGGAACCTGTGCTGAATATATCTTCAAGACCGGCGCGACATCAGCGAGCTTTCTCGTCACCAGCCCTGGTGCCAGCGCCTCGGTCCCCGATCGTTCGGATGTTCTGAGTTACGATGGGAAGACGCAGGCCGTGAGCAATCAGGGCAGCTATGCGACAGCGCGGACCTATCGTTATCGCAATACGCGCGGTGAATCGCTGTCGAGCCGCATGATACTGCGGCATGAAAGTCAGTCGACCTTCTTGCTCTTTGATGCGAATACCGGGGTGTCGACGCCTATCAACCTGCCCATGGCCACTTATATGGATGCGTCGTCGATCTATTCGATTAATGAACAGGCAGGCACGCTCGATCTTCTTGTGGCCAATTCATTTGAGTCCGATCCATCGAAGAACTTTTCGGTTTTCCACATGGATCTGAATAACCCGAGCAGTTCAGCTCCCCGCATGGGTTTGGTCAGCGTGCCCCCTGCGGGTTCCAACAATGCCGCCCTGCCTTATACCGTGCCGCAGGATGGGCTTGATCTCACGCTTAACCTGGGCTTTCAGGCCAATGCGAAAGCCATCGATCAGCAATCGCATCTTTACTTTTATTTGCCGAGCGCGATCTATATGGCTCCGCTGGGTTCGTCGAAACTGGTGAAGCTTCTGGATTTGGAAAGCGCTGCCGACTGCGGTGGGCAGGCTTTTCATGGGACAGCGAAGGAAGGCGAACTGCGGACCCGGATGAAAACGACGATGAAAAACCTTTGCTACAACAAAACTGATGGTTTGTTTGTTGCGAATGGCTGCCGTGGGCGACAGGGTTTTCTGAATTTTGTGATTCGTCAGTACTATGGATCGGAGAGCGCGAACCTGACTCTGGTCACAGCGCCGTGCACGCTCCTGCCCTAAAGGCTCGTGACGGTAAACACTGGTGGATTATGACAAAAATGCAGCTTGCAGTTTTTCACGTAAGGCGTCAAAGAAGAATTCGTAACATTTGCCGAATATTGTGAGTCTGATCATTGAGTCGTCTATACAAAATACTGGTGGCCGAGGATAATGAATTGATGCTGGAACTCCTCTCCGCCGAGGTTCAGGAGTATCTGGTCACCGTCGATCTGCGGCAGGCCTGCGATGGTCATGATGCTTTGAGCAAGGCCATGTCCGAACCCTTTGACCTGATCATCTCGGACAACGTGATGCCGGGTCTTCTGGGTTCCGCTGTGCTGCGCAGCTTGCGTTCGAATCCAGGACCGAATCAGAACACGCCTTTTATTTTTTGCTCAGGGAATTTCTCGCTCGATGAAGTCAAAGGGCTGAAGGATTGTCATCTTCTGCAAAAGCCCTTTGATATGCGGCGACTCCACGCGCTGCTCGCGCGCCTCTTTCAGTACGAAAATCCTCATTTCGCCTGAACTCCCGACAGGTAGCTTATTCATGGTCGATTGGGCAGATCGGGGCAGGCGAGTCCATAGCTGCGATAGATCGCGCAGAAGCTGCCATCCTTTTTCATCTGCGCAAGGCAGGCATCCAGCTCTCTGAGAAACGCAATGCGGTCCGGGATATGTTGGGATTTTTTCGAGACTGCCGTGAAGTAATGCCCATCATGCGCGACCCAATCCAGGACTTTGACCTGATCCTTAAGGCCCAGACGTTGAGCAGCGTACAAGGCAGGCTCGACCGCATTCACGAAAGCATCGATGCGGCCCGCCAGAAGCTTGCGAAAATTCTGTTCGGTGCTGGCCGCCTCGTCCACGGTCCGCGCCTTTCTTCGCTCCTCGACGTATTTCATGAACATCGGCGAATAGCGCAGTCCAATGATGTGCCCGAGCCTCAGGCTGTCAAAATCCGTGGGTTTCGTGATGCTTATGTTGGAATCGGCCCGAACGAAAGGCCGATATTCCGTGCGAAAGAGTTCCTGGTGCCCAAAGTCGACGAAGCTTTCCCGTGCCTCGCTATAGGAATAGGTATGGATGTCGATGAAGCCTTCCTGCATGCTGATCTGCATGCGTTCAATCGGCAAATCGACGAAGATGAAAGGGCGTTTGATCGCGTTCAGGCACTGGCTCAGCGTATCCGTGGTGATGCCCTGCCGCCGTCCCTGGGAGTCTTTGAAGTAATAAGGGGGAAAATCCGGGAAATTGATTTCAATCGGCGCGCGCGGAGGCATGCCTTCTGCGGTCACGCTGCTGCCAGTAAAAAAAAACAGAAGCCAAGGGTAAAGCTGTGGGATCATGAAAACCTTTCCCAGCAGAATAAGCCTGGCTTCCATCTTATGATGATTCGCGAAAAGCCGAAAGGCAGGAAAAGCGAAAACCTGCGAAGGCGTGACGCTCCAGGAATTCTATTCAGGTTGCTTGCTGCCTTCTTTCAAAGCTTCCGACAGCACCCTTCCTTCCGATCCGCTCGGTGGAATGGTGCCAGTCAGGAACGAAAGCGTCGGCGCCACATCCACGACATTGACGGTCTGCCCATAGCGTCCGGCTTTGATGCCTGGACCGCTCATAATCAGCGGAACAAAGCGATCATAGGCATATCCGGTCACGTGCACGGTGGGGATGCGGGTATAAACGTGATAGGGTTTGGGAATGAACACGATATCGCCGCTGCGGCCTTCGACATAGGTTTTCAGAATCTGATCTGCAAAGAGCCCGGGCGGCAGGGACCGTTCGCGAACGTCTTCGCCTGTGAACGCATACTGGATGCCGCCCATGATATTCGCCTGCATCCGCGCATCGCGACCCAATTTTTTTCGCACATCCACCATGTTGAGTCCGGCCGCGCGCAGGGCCTTGGGATTCAGATAGTAATTCAGATCCGTGTAGCCGAGCATCCAGGGACCGTTCTTCGGCTTCCCATAATTTTTCACCATGATGTCTTCGCAGGCTTTCAGAATTCCATCTTCGTCGATACGGCCCGCGGGTATCTTGACCTCCTGGAGATATTCGGTCAAAGGCGAGGCTCCATGGTCCGAGGTGAGTACGACCAGCGTATTCTTCAGACCCACTTTCTGATCGATGCTGCCGAGGAGCCTCGCCAGCATCCTGTCTTCGAATTCCGCCAGGAATTCGAGTTCACGGCTATTCGTGCCAAAGGTATGGGCGACCGAATCATGGCTCGAATAGCTGACGGCCAGCACATCAGTATGCGGACCCGAGCCGAGTTTCATGGACTCAAGAGCCGCGATGGCCATATCCGTGGTGATCTGCACGCCGAAGGGAAAGAGGATGGCGTGCCGCGAGCCGGTCTTCGTCTGGTGCGGGAAATCCACGCCGATTTCATCCAATGGGGGCTTTCGTTCGAGGTGCCTATTGTCCGGCAGCGAAGTCCCGCTCTCATCACCGTCCGCCTCCCACTGCAGGATGTCTTCGTGCCTCGCCTTCAGAGGTTCATTGATGGCCTTGACCCAATCAGGGAGTTCACCCTTGGGAAGATAGTAGCGGCTTGAAACCCAGGACGCCGATTCCTTATTGAACCAAAGCGCAAGGTCCGCGCGATGACCTCCGAGCAGAACCGAGGAGCGTTCCTTCAGGGAAATGGCCACCGCTTTCGACTGATAGCCCGAGTTTTTCAGCTCGTCGATGAAGGTTGTGCCGCCGATGTTTTTCGGCGAGATGCCTCGGACGGGAAAACCCTTGGCATCGCCGACGATGGGATAGCGCTCGTCGCTGGGCGCTTGAATCAGCTGCCCGCTTTCGCGATCCATCCATTCATTCAGGATAATCTGATGCTGATAGGGATAGGCTCCCGACATGATCGTTGCATGACCGACGGCCGTCAGACCCTGAAGATGCTGATACTGCGCCAGGGGGAAATAAGCCCCTTCCTGCATCAGATAACGAAAGCCACCCGGGGTTCCCGACTTCCCGCGCGGGGGAAGAAAATTCCGGCTCCAGCGCGGCAGCTGATCGGATCGCAGCTGGTCGATCACGACGACGACCACAAGTTTCGGGACCTCAGCAAGGGCCGCGGATGCCAGGCCCAGACCAAGAGCGATAGGAAAAGCCATCCCTAGCTTGACGCTGATGCGCATGGTTGATCCTCATGTTTCAGGTTTTCCTGATTGTAACATGAGAGTTCAGGGTTGAGGCAAAATATCCAGGAGAGACTGCAGGGCCTCGGGCATCTGTTTATAGCGCAAATGCGAGGCGAAAATGGTCTGATCCGGCAGTTTCTTGTTGTGATAGCGGTAAAGGTTTTCATCCGCGGCCGTCAGCATATGATCGGGCAGCACGGCGATGCCAATGCCCTGCCGCACGAGCTTCATGATGGCCGTCATGGAATTCACCTGAATGATGCGGCGCGGATGACGGCGACCGAGCTGCAGCAGATGATCGCCGGAACCGTAGGTAATCCAGCGGTAATCACTGAGCCGATCGAAGTCGACCTCGCTGGTCGAAACCAGGACGAAGACTTCATGAAGCACAGGACGCGACACGATCAATTCGCTGTCGATTTCAAAAGGCGTGAAGACGAGTTCGAAACGCCCGGCCTCCAGACCTTCCCGCAGGGCAGGAAGATCCGCCATGGTGATATTGAAGTTGTGATCGTTCTTTTGATAGTAGGGGCCGAGGAGAGTCTGAAACCAGCTTTCCAGAAGGCCATGGGGAATGCCGACTCGAATGAGACTGCGTTCCCCATCCGCCAGCAGACTTTCGGCTTCGGTTTGAAAGTGTTTCACCGCATCATAGAGCCGCTTGCCTTTGGCCGTAAGCGTCAGGTGCTTCGAGGAACGAATCAAGAGCTCATCGTTGATGGATTCCTCAAGCAGTTTCACCTGGCGGCTGACGGCCGACTGGGCGATGTTAAGTTCTTCGGCGGCCTTGGAAAAACTGCCCTGTTCTGCAGCCGCGAGAAAAGCTTTCAAATAGCGAAAGTCCATGGATCCTCTTTATTTCTTATCAGGTGCTGAACGAATCATGTCATAGCAAGCCGCGACGCTTCCCGAGTAGCTGAACCGCTCGATCGCCTTCTGACTGTTGTCGGTAAAGAAGCTGATTTTGCAGTTTTCACTTTGCGTGTAGATTTCGGGACGCCGCCAGTAACCGAGGGTCCGCGAATAAAGTTCGCTGGCTTCATAGGTCAGGACCTTCGCTCCTTTTTCCATCACATAAACACTGCGCGGGGCTCCCCATTGCTCGACCAAAAGATCGGGATGCTTCCCAACCCAGCCTTGCAGCGAGGAGTCCAGGCGATCGCTGTAATGCACGCAGGCGCTGAGCATGGCGCCCAAAAGAACTATATAAAATCGGATGTTTCTGTAAACCATGACACCTCCCTTCGCGACATGGACAGCCCATTCTATATCTGATTGCGGGCAAAGCAAAGCCCCGTCCTGGCGTACAGGACGGGGCTTTTTGAATGAGAACGGGATTAGAAGGTGTAACTGGCACCCGTGGTCACAAAGAGTTGCTCCTGTTCCTCCAGATCGTTCACGTCCTCGTCGGTTTCGACAACGTAATTGACCGAGGCCGCAAGGATCTTGTATGCGGCGGCCGCCGAAAGAGTGAGATGGCTGAGGCCATCCTCGCCTTCTTTACGGTCGAGGTAGGCCAGGGTTCCTCCCAACGTCCCGCTGACACCGCTTTGGGCGAAGACTTCCTGCTTCAGCCCCAGCTCGTAATAATTGCTGTCCAGGATGCCGCCACCGACACCATGATAGGCCGCCAGGGACGGATTCAAAAGGGTAGGCAGGCTGATTTTGGCCATGATCTCCTGATCATTATCGAGTTCGGAATCAGGATAGATGTATTCGGTATAACCCAGGGAAAGCGTCACCGCTTCCAACGGAATATCGAAGCTGGCGAAGGCATCGACTTCCTGCTCGACTTCCGTCTCCTCGGCGTCCAAAGCCTGATTGCCCCAGGCGCCGATGGTCAGACCCCCGGACTGCAGCTTCAGGGTCGGCTGCAGAACTGGATTTTTGTTCACAGTCATTCCACGGAAAATATAGGCCGACGCAATATCCAGGCCTGCCGTGGTGTTGATTTCCCTTCCAGGTGCGATCTTTTCCATATCCACGGCCATAGCGGGAAGAGCCGTGGAAGCGAACATGGCAATGGCGATCCGGGCATGAATCATAGTGGGTCCCTTTCTTCGTCGAAGATTCGATGGCTGGGCTGATACTGGATTCTGCTGCTTTTTCGCGCAAGAAGCGCCTGCACGTGCCCTTCAGGAAAGGTCCTACCGTAAGGTCGTCATCTGCCTCCTCGCGGAAGCTTTTTTGGGCGAAAGACCAACGGCGACTCATCCTTTGCGGTAAGGGGGCTTCAGAGTTTTTGTGCAGGCACCGATCTTTACTCCAGGAGATTCCTTAATGTTGCAGCAAACGAGACGGATGAAGGTTCAACCGCCCGGTCCTTTGGGGTGGCTGGTTTCGTTTTTGTTTGCCGTCACCCTTCTGATGGTGCCCATGGCCTTGGCGCAGGTCCCTACGGACGACCAAAAGCGCACGGCAGGGGACGAGGCCGTCACATCCGACATGGGCGGCATGCCTTTGCTTTTCCGCACGCCGGAAACCGGCCTCGCCATCGGGGGTGTGCTTCTCTATACCAGCGGCCTGGATAAAAAGCGGGCTTCGCCGATTATTTCGGGGCTCATGTATACCGAGAAAAAGCAGATCCTCTGGGGCGTCGGTGCCCGACAGATCCTGGACGGTGAAGACCGTTCCATCTATGCCTATAGCGAAATCGCCAGGTTTCCCCAGACTTTCTTCGGTGTCGGACGGAATACCAAACGCGGTGAAGCCACGGCCTATCAGGAAGAGCGACAGAACCTGGAATTCGGCGGCGATCAGGAACTTCTTCCCCACCTGAGCGTGGGATCGGGATTAATTCTGAGGAACGACACATTCAAAAGTCTGGAATCCGCGGGCAAGGGCCTTCTGGGTTCGGGGCTTTATCGTGGTGAGGACGGCGGACCGCAGCGCGGGGCTCAGGTTTACCTTCTGTGGGAATCCACGAACGATAATTATTTCCCCAGCCAGGGTCAGAAGATCCAGCTGTTTTCGCAGCATTATATCAAGCAGTGGGGCAGCCGTTATCCTTTCTCGGCGCAGAAGCTCGACGCAAGGTCCTATCATCTGCTCGCCCCGAATTGGATACAGGCGCATCAGTTCTTCGTGCAGAATCTGAACGGCGATCCTCCTTTCTATCAGCTGGCGCAATTGGGCGGGAATGATCTTTTGCGCGGTTATTATAAGGGCCGTTATCGCGATCGCAAGCTCATCATCCTGCAAACCGAAACGCGCTATCGCTTTTCCAAGTATTGGAATGTGGCTCTCTTTGGTGGATTCGGCAACGTGTCACGGGAATGGAATGAAATGCCGGACGAGGCCCTGAAGCCTTCGTACGGAACGGGCGTGCGGTATCAGATCAGTCCGAAGCAGAAGATCAACGTGCGCCTGGATGTGGGTTGGGGCGATGATCAGGGTGGGCCGCAGATCTATCTTTATGTGATGGAAGCCTGGTAACTGTCAGCTTTCTGAAGGCTCCCGCCGTCCAAAGTTGTGACCGTCTCAGGTCATGGGATTTGATTAAAGCAATGAAATCAAATCGATATAAATTTTATACCCCGGGTATAAATTTTGCACAATGCATTGCAGATCATCGAGCCTGAGGAGTTTTCATGAAGTCGATCCTTATCATGCTGCTGAGCCTTGCGCTGGCCGCATGTGGTGATGCCAGTTTTCAACGCGAGCGATCATCCGATCGCAGTCCCGCGCCTGATACCCAGGATGAGGAAACGTCAACGCCGATGCCGGAGACGACGCTTCCCGAATCATCGGATCAGCTTCCAGAAAAACCTGCGACGCCGCCACCCGCTGACGACAAAGTTCCCGAGGCCCTTTATTATCCGGGGCGCCCTGGTCCCTATGCTGTGACCACTTACACCGAGAATCTGGCTGATCCTGGCTACAACTCTGCGATCGTCTACTATCCGAGCGACCCGAAAGCGGTCATCATCGGTGCGAGCACGCTGAGCGGTGGCTTTACCAATACCAAGGAACAGATGTCCTGGCTCGGCCAGCATCTTGCGAGTCATGGGATTATCGCTTTGGTCTTCACGCCGACCAACAATCAATCCTTGAATCCTGTGATCTGGGCCAATGGGCATAAAGGTGGTTTTCAGAAATTGAAGGCGGAAGGACAAAGAGCCGGTAGTCCCATTCAGGGGAAGGTCGATGCCAGCAGGATTGGAATCATGGGTTATTCGATGGGTGGTGCCGGCACGATCCTCGCGGTGAATGAACTCGGGACTGCGGTCAAGGCAGCGGTTCCGATCTGTGCATTCCGTCCCGTGACGCCGACCGCTGCAATTCCCCTGATGCTCCTGACAGGGACCAACGATACCGTCGCGATTCCCGGCAATATCATCAACGCATATGAAGCCATGCCCGACACGAGCCCCAAAGCCCTCGCTAATTTTAGCGGCATGACCCATCTTGATGTTCCGAACGGTGGAGCGGCGGCGCAGCACGAGAATATCGCGTATTATGGAACAGCCTGGTACCGCGTTTATATGGGCGGTGATGCGCGTTATAAAACTTATCTATCAGGTGATGAACAGAAGAAGAAGGTGGATGCGGGGACGTTTGCGAATGCGGATGATTTTCGCCTTGTGCCGTAAAAGAGCTGAGGCCCAGGCCCCAGCTCCCGTCAAGAGCATCTTAGAATTCGTAACGGAGAGCAATCCCGGCGCCGCGTCCGGTGACCTTCTGGCGAATGCCATCAATCCCCTGACTGCGTCTCTCGTATTGAAGCGAGCCTTCCAGGCTTAAACCGGATTTCCATTCATAGGAAAGCTGAGTTGAAGCGGTGTAGCTCGATCCTTTGCGTATATCCTGGCCTTCAGCAGACGCAGGTGCATGAAAGCTCCCGGATGCGCCAAGGCTCCAACGCCAGCTTTCATGAATCACGACATCATAGCCCAAAGAGGCTTTGGCGAAATCGACGAACACGGCCTCCAAACCGAAGTTCGCGATCGCCAGCTGCTTGAAGAAAAAGCTCTGCTCGGTGCCGAGCTCAAGGCCCAGATGCAAGCGATTCATGAACGTCATCTCTCCGAAGAGACTCAGTTTATAAAGCGCATCGCTTCCGCCTTCAAAACGACCGTCGTCAGTATCCTTGAATTCGGCGTTCTTTAGCCCCAGAGATAGACCTACGCGCGAATCGCTGCCGGGTTTATAGTAGGCATCCAGGTCCATCGCCGTCTGCAGTTCAGAATCCAAAGTGGTCTTGAAGCTGCGCTCATGATCGACCGCTTCCATTTCATCTTTTACAAGGCCGAGACCCATTTTGATACCGAAGGATCGTTTGGGTTCCAAGTCCTGAGCCGGCTCTGAAGCTGGAGCAGGGTCGGAGGATTCTTCCGGGCTGACCAAAGTTTCATGGATAGGCTCAGCCGGCTGATCCGGTTTGCTGATGGCATCCTTCGGGCTTTGATCAGTCAGCTCATCGCTCAGGCGAATCGCTTGAGTGGGGCGGATGCGGTCGGGATTTTGGATCTCGGGGTTTTTTTCCAGAAGTTTCCGCAGGGAACCCTTGGGCCCATAGATCGGCTGACCGAATTCGCGGGCCGCGATGTGGGAGAGCGTGTCTCCCTTTTTTACGTTATAAGTCTTCGCCCAGGCAGCGTTTTGAGTTAAAAAAGCCAATAGGGTCAGACTCGCAGCAATCTTGCGGTTCATTATCGACTCCGTTTATGCGTTCTCTCGCAGCCTGGCCTTATTTTTTGGACACTTCCAGTACTACTGTTTCCGTGCCGCACTGCAGTGTGACCTTTTCATGGTCTTCTTTGCCTTTGCCATTGTTGCCCTTGGGAATCGGCGTTAGGGTACAGGTCGATATTGTAGAAAGCATGGCATTCAGTTGCGTGAGCGTGCCGTTCGTCGTCGAGACGAAGAGTTCATACTCTTTGCGAAGGTTATCATGCGCAGCTTTCAGAGTTGCATAGTTGCCTTCGGCAGCACCTACGCGACCCTGTAGAGCCGTCAGGCTGGTCTGAAGATCGTTGGCTTTCAACTCCAGAGCGCTTACTTTGTCCGCAATATTTGGCAGAAGAGCATTCACAATCTCCTTCACACGCTCGGCTTCTGAAGCAATATGGCCTTCGACTGTGACCTTCAAGGCGCCAAGAGTCTGGCTCAAGGTCACGTAGTTCGCGCTGATGGAGTCATTGGTTTCCTTCTGGGTCTTCACAAAATCATCATATTCATCTTCCAGGGCGTCCAACTGTTCCTGGGTTCTGCCTTGTGCGGCATAGAGGTCAAGGATGTCTTGAGCCATAGCTTTGTCAGCATCTTTCAGGTCGCTGATTTTATCGCGCAGCTTACGATCAACATCTTTGATTTCATTCCGAATTCGCGTATTCTCCCATACGTTATCCGCAGCCACCAGAATAATTTGGGCCTGCAGAAGTCCGTAGCTGATCCACAGTTTTCTGAATTCTCGATCCGTGCTGGAGATTACGCTATTCACGCGGCCATCCAGTCGAGCGATCTCGCTCACAAGAACCAGGTCCTTGCTTTCCAAAGCTCCCACTCGGCTTTCCAGTGCAAGCTGCAGCACGCCCAGCTGTCTCTTCGCTTCCGCAGCGACTGCGATATCGGCGTTATCCACCCGCTTACGCTCATCGGCCATGTTGGCAAGAATATCTTCAATGGCCTTCTTATTCGCAGCATCAAGGGCGTCCAATGACGTGCGCAACTCACTTTCCACGGCATCCAGATTCCCGTGAATCTCGTCCAAAGCCGCTTTCTCAAGGACCGCCTGAGCCTCTAACCTGGCGGTGAAAGAGGTTTCCAAGGTTTTCAGGGCCTTGGCCTGGGCGTGGATTTCCTCTTCATGGTGTTCAATCATGCCATCTATATCGGCAAGGCGACTGGCAACGGACTTCGCCTGATCTTCGAGCAGTTTCAGGCGCGTATCGTGAAGTTTGACTGCTTCCTGCAGTAAAGCTGCAAGAGCTTCATTCGCACCCAGGCGATCGGCAATATCCTTGATCTTTTTGCTGAGGCTTTCTTTTTCAGCCGTGGCATCGGCGGACTCACCTGCTTTGAAGTCATCAGCCAGGACCACGCCGTTATTCTGCTTACAGCCTTCCAGGGCGCAGGTCATGGGGCGACTGCACGAGAAGGACAGAAGGCTGCTGACGAGAACGACAGACAAAAGTCCGAGTGGTCTTTGACGACTCATGGATCGTCTCCTTGAAAAAGAGGAAATTGGATTTGAAGGGGACACGTAGCAAGAGACGATCCAGGGTAAACCATACGAGCTGGGGAATGAGGTCTCGGGGGTTGCGGTGTGATTCTTACGTCGGGGCTTGAGCAAGCTGCAGACGTTGTCAAATTAAAGCGAACAGGATAAAAAAAAGGGACCTGCATTGGCTTGCAGGTCCCGGGGCCATCGTTTCACATTAGAACATCATGCCAGCATGCAGACTGATGCCGTAATTGATATCCCAGGCTTCCGTCTTGAAATCACGCTTGTTCCGACGTTCACGCTGCTCGCGATCCAATATGGTACCCGTGCTGCTGGTTTCAACGCTGGAGCCGCTGAAGGGCACATAGAGGTTGAGCCAGTCCACACCATAGGTGAAGGTCCCGCTCTGCCATTGATTGCCAAAGCCCAGCTGCAGGAAGGTCTGACTGACCGAACCTTCGAAACCATAAGTCCCGGTGCCGGCCGTGGAGGTCGTCTCGGCCTCGTCGATGGTGCCTTTGATCTGCGTCAGGTCCAGGCCGCCTTCGATAAAGAAGGAGCCTTCGAGGCTGAAGCGGCTCTGCAGACCGATGGTGGTCAGGGCCAGGGTATCAAAGTGGGAAATATCCTTGCCGGAATACTGACCGATCTTAAGGCCATAGACCTGGTCGTCATCCCGGTACCAGTTCAATCGTAATTCGGGGCCAGGACCCTTGCGAAACGCCAGCCCCAGCTCGGCCGAGTACTGAGCGGTGGACACTTCCGCGTTTGCGATATCATTCTCAATCTCGGCGTCCACTTCGGCGGGTGTTTGGGGCACTTCTGGAGTTTCTGCGGTTTGAGCCAGAGCGAACGTCGATCCTCCGAACATCATCAAGAGAGCTGCAAGTTTTTGCGCCATCACCAAGGGTTCCCCTTTGCAAATAAGCTTTGTCACCCCCTATTGTACCGGGACCTGACTCTGAAAAAAAGTCCTTTAGGAAATGCCCGGTTAAGCCGATAGGCGAGCCTAAACCGGCTTTCAAGGGTAGGGTGCGCACCATGCAAGGGTTTGAAATTCTTCTGATGATTCTTATACTCGGGGCCTGCCAGCCCTCGAAAAAGACTCAGGACGCTCCTCCTGAGGGTGAACCGGCCGTGATAGCGGCCGACCCCACTCCAGAGCCGGCGCCTCTGCCCAGCGCGGATCAAAAACCCAGACTGCAGACCTGCTTCGCCCAGGCGAACCCGCCCCGTCTTTTATCCGAGACGGGCTGTGCCGATCCTAAAAATCCTACGCGACCCGCGGTTTCCGTGGTGCCTTACGATGTCATAGCCCCCTTATGGTCCGACGGCAGTGCCAAGCAGCGTTTTCTTGCAGTGCCCGATGGTCGAAAAGCGGCTTTCAATGAGGTCGGTGACCTGGATTTGCCGGTCGGCAGTGTGACGATGAAAACTTTTGAACTGCAGGGCCGCCCGGTCGAGACCCGCCTTTATATGAAGGAGAGTTTCAATCGCTGGCGCGGCTACTCCTATGAATGGCGGGATGATGGTCGGGATGCGGAGCTCCTGACCACCGGCAAAGAAAAAATCATAGGGGATCAGACCTGGGTCTATCCTTCCCCTCAGCAGTGTGAAATGTGTCATAACAAAGCTACGAATATCGCCCTGGGATTGACTTACAGTCAGCTTGCGAAGGGTGATCAGATCGCGGCCCTGGAGAAATCGGGCATCCTTGATATCAAGAGCACTCCAGGCGTCTCCGCTCTTGTCGATTACACCGACACGTCCGAGCCGATCGATGCTCGCGCGCGATCCTATCTGCAGGCAAACTGCGCATACTGCCATCAGCCGCAGGGTGGGGGTGTGGGTAATTTCGATTTCCGTATGGAAAAAGACTTCGCGGCCATGGGCATTTGTAACAAGGCGCCGTTGGTTGATGTCTTTCCCGTCACCGATGGGAAAATTTACAAGCCCGGCGTACCGAGTGAATCCATCCTCCTTCTCCGCATGAAAGATACGGGAGATTTTCACATGCCGCCCCAGGTTTCGATGAAGGTCGATCCTGAGGGGACGCAGTTGATGGAGCAGTGGATCCTGATCCGGAGCAACTGCGATCTTTGATGCGGGCCTTCCTGTTAAGGTGCCGCAAAAAGTTCCTGCAGGAAGGCTTGATCATTGAAGTCCCGACCTAAAAACTCACGGATGGATTCGTCCGGTTCCCGCGTATTGCCCTGCGCATAAAGGCTTCTGCGCAGCCGCTGCCCCAGCCCTTCATCATGGAAGCCTGCAGCACTTTCGCGAAAGACCCCGGCGATATCCGCGGCAATCACATCGGCCCACGCGTAACTATAATAACCGGCATCATAGCCCCCAAAAAGATGCTCAAAAGAAGCCAGAAAACCCGTATCCGGGTCCACGGGGTAATAGCGACTGAAATCCGCATTGGACATGGCGTAAACCGCGGCCGGAGTCTTGGGCATCATCGCGGGATCGGTCAGCCTATGCAGATGCAGGTCGGCAAGTCCAAACGAAATCTGCCGCCGATAGGAGTGACCGATGAAAGCGCTTTGGGAGGCGAGGATCTTCTGCAGCTTGTCCATGGGGAAGTCTTCGCCGCTTTGATAGTGATGGGCAAAGCGCTGGAGCACGGCGGGATCTTCGAGCCAACGCTCCAGCACCTGCGACGCGACCTCGACGAAGTCCTGAGGCACCGAGGTCCCGGCCAAGGCACTCAGCTCGGCTTCGGTCAGTATCGAATGCAGGACGTGGCCGAATTCATGGATAAACGTTCCCAGTTCTTCATAGGACCAGAGCGAGGGGCGATCCAGACTGGGGGGCGGAAAGTTGCCGACCATCACACAGACGGGCGCCTGGTAGGTCCCGTCGTCACGCCTGCGGCCGTCGATTAACGAGTATTCCGCGAAGTGCATGTACTTGCCAGGCCGTGGATGGAGGTCCAGATAAAAAGCGCCCATGAGGCGGCCGCTCGGCCTATCATAAAGTTCAAAGTACCGAAGATCATCGACCCAGCCTTCAGGTGCGGTTTTTTCCTGAAAAGTGAATCCCATGACCTCGCCCACGGCCTGCATCATGCCCGGGATCACATCGTTTTCAGGGAAATACACCCGCAGGGCCTCGGTATCCACCGTGTAACGGGCCTGCACCAGTTGGTCCGTATAGTAATCGACATCCGCCTGGAACAATATTCCATCAATCGTTTTGACCTGAATGAAAATCTTTATCAGATGCTCAAGCGTGTGGCTGCGCAGCTTGACGCTCAGGGTTTATCTCATGAAGAAGCCCGTTACGTGGAACTCATAATATAAGATAGAGCCGGGACCAGACCCGAACGAGTTCACTTTGAATCCGGTCGAGTTCCCCAAAACTTTCTGCGAAAGTCGCCAGCGAAGGCTTTGTGATCAGGTTCTGAAGGGCCGCATCGGTCGTCCTGAGGATGGCCTCTTCCGAGGTGAGCACCGCCTCGGTTGTGTTTTCAAACACTGGAATTTCCAGGGTGCGGATTGAGGCCTTATCCTCCTGGGCCAGCGGGCCGCCAGAGCCAGGGGGGTGGCAGGCGTTCACCCAAAGCAGGACAAGGAATGATGAGATGACTTGCAGTATACGCATAGGAAAATCCTCTCAGCTTTCTTAATTGTTTTCGATTCCTCCTACGCGCTCTATACACCTCGGCGAGGCGTCACCCAAGGGACATTTTTTGACAGCATGGCCGCGAATTCTTTCGTCCAGGGAAGGACATGGGTGAATTCCTGGGCTTTCCGTGAAACCTTTCCGTAAAACCTTAAAGAATTTTTAGCGGGTACCGACGAGAAAAGGATTGGACCCTAAATTTGGTAGGTTACAGCATGAGATTACTGTTTATCGCGACTGCATTCATGATCAGTGAAGGTGTGATGGCCGAAACGGTGAAGCTGAAAAACGGCACCGTTCTGAAAGGCGTCATCGTTGAGATGAATCAGACGGACCTTGTGATTGATACCGCGGAAATGGGCCGGGTCACCGTCAAGCGTTATACCATCCAGAATATTTCGGATGATAACGCCTCGGGCTCTTCGGGAACCGTTATCAATGTGAATAACAGCAATCACGTCGAACAAAAGAACGAGCAGACCAACAGCCAGGTCAACAATCAATCCGGCAAGGACCGCGACGAAGCCCGGCGCTGGCGTCAGGGCATCCAGGGCCGCTTCCATATTTCGCAGGAAGCCGCGCAATTCAAGCAGAAGAGCGAGGCCCTCGACTTTCCGAAGGCCTATACCGGCATTGACTGGGACCTGATCGGCTTCCGCAGCGAGTCCTGGTGGGCCATCTATTTGAACGCGGTCTCGCAGAGCACGACTCGCAACTCGATGGACTACACGCTCGGCGGCGCCGGTGTGCGCCTCGATTGGAACGCTTTCAAATCCGTCAACGGTGATACCCTGAGCCTTCTGTCCTTCGGCATTGGTATCGGCAGTGGCTCCATCGAAATGGAATCCACTGACCTGACCGGCCGTAAGCTCAGCTATGAACTCTCGGGGACGCGCACCACCCTGCGCATGGGCTACGACTACTTCTGGGGGCGTTACTGGGGCCTGACCGCCTTCGCTTCGCTCAACGCGGCGACATACAGTGATATCAGCTACAAGGTCGATGGCGTGAAGGTCAATGATGCGAGCGTTGATGATGAAGTATCCGTCAGTTCCCATTCGTTTGGACTGGGGCTGCTTTGGAATGTGGATCTATGACATGAGGACGTAAGTCTTGGATCTTTTGCTCAAGAGGCTGCTGCTCAGCTTTCTGCTCTTCGCGTGGCCATGCCTGGGGCAGGACGCGGAGAGGGTCTATAGCGTTTTAGCCGAAGCGCAAAAGATCGATGTGGACGAGGCTCGATACTTCATCGAGCCGGCCAGCGTGCCCCTCGATATCCAGCGCATAAGTCAGACCGCGTCGTGGACGTTGATCAAGAAGCAGCGGCGTTTCCATCGGAGCGAGGTCAAGGACCAAAGAGTTGTGCTGGCCTTCACCATGAAGACCGAAGTTGAGACGATCTACCTCAACTACATCTGGGCTCCGCCCCTCAGTTTCCAAAAATTCTACATCATGGATGCGGCTGGCCGAATGATCGAGCCGGATCCCGTGCGGCCTGCCATGCTCTTAGTTCAGGCCAGGCTGAAACCCGGCCAGTACAGGGTCTACTTTGTTGCGGAACCGGCGCCTCTTTCTGATGTCAAAAGTAATCTTTATATCATGAATGCAGCCTATATGAGCGGCGCCTTCCTTGGTGAGGCCAGATTCTATTTGTATGTTTATGGAGTAGGGTCGGCCTTCGTCTTTTTTAACTTCACAATGTTCCTGCTTCATAGAAAGCGCTATTTTATCTACTACGTGGGCTACTCTGTCACGATACTTTATATCTTGACCGTGGGCAGTGGAGATCTTCATGCCGTCTCTGCTGTCTTTTGGAACGTATCCTTATGCCTCAATTGCCTTTTCACCATCCTGATGAGCTCGTCGGTTCTAAGATTGAGAGAGTTTCATCCCAGACTTCTGCAATTCACCTATATCCTTTGGTCCATTTCAGTGTCGTTCCTCATGGGGACGTACTTCGTGAATATGGAATTCATCGGCCCCACGGGCCTGCTCACGGGCCTCCTCTGCTATTTCCTTTGCATGTATGCAGCCGTGCGCAGAATGCTGGTCGGCTATATCCCCGCAACATTTTTTGCGCTGGGTTGGGGTGTCCTCGGCGTTGGTTACGTGATGAATCTGGCTGCGATTCATGTGACGAGCATGCGCGGTCTTGTGTATTCCGCCTATGTCGCCTACGCGATTGAATCCATGCTCTTCGCGGTCGCGCTTGCCTATCGAACCCGGGATTCCGAGCGAAAGGCCAACGCCGTAAAGTTCATGCATTTTCCCAGCTGCAGAAGGTCGTCTATCCTCACCAAATAGAACAGATCAGGCATGGCGCCGAGCTGGAAGCCACGATGCCGACGGTCCCCAGTCACGGCTGCGTCCTGGCTTTTGATATCGTCGGAAGCTCGAAGATCAAGCACATCAAAGCGAAGGAATTCTTCCGAAACTTCTTCGCCCGCTGCAATGAAATCATGAGTGAGGGTTACGACGGCCGAACTCTGAAAGCCCGGGCCTACCGCATCAAAGAGATTGGCGACGGCGGGCTCTGCTCCATTGGTTATCCTTTCGCTTCGCTGACGGGAAATCCCGCCAACGAAGCGGTGGATATCGGCAAGAGGATAGCCCAGGCCTTGGCGGAAGAGGCGGAGATGCTGCATTCCCCGACACCTATAACCTGCGGCATAGGTATCGCCCTGGATACGCTGATCGGCTTTTATCCCGAGAGCGGCACCAAGGAATACGATATCTATGGTCAGGCCCTGATCCTGGCGACTCGATACGAAGCCATGCGCAAGACGCTGTTTGAAGACGAGAAGAGCCAGAGCATTCTGATCATTCAGGAGCAGGTCTACCTGAGTCTGGATCCTTCGCATCGCGAAGGCTTTTTGCCGGTTGACCTTGTGGAAAAGGGAGTTGTGGTTCGGGACGATCCCGCGGCTAGAAAACTCTACTATCAGTTTATAAGAGCGGAGACCGAGCGCAAGGAAGCGCCCCAGCTGGCAGCCGTTTGAAAAACCCTGATCCCATCATTCAAACCCGGGAAATTCTGCCGGCCGCTCTCTGCTAGAGTATGAGGTAGGGGGCACCTTGGAACGATCCATCCGAAAAAATATCAAGAAGCTCCTTTCCATCGGTCACCATAAAGTGGAAGATCCGATGCTGAAATTACGGCTTCTCGCCTTCAACGGGACCATACTCGCCGTGGTGGCCGTATGTTTGCTCGTGCTCGCCATATATCTGGGCTTTGGCTATTTCGAGCGCCTGCCTTCGCTCATGCCCTGGATCATTCTTTTCCCGACTCTCATGATCCTGGTCCACCGTGGGCATTTTTTGCTGGCCCGGGTTGGTTTCATGGTGCTGGCCTGGTCGGGGATCAGCGTCGGGGTCTATCTCTTTGGTCGATCGGGAATGGTGGGGCTTTACTGTCTGCCGGCCGCCTTCTTTCCCTTTGTCCTTTTCACTGGGCGCGAGTGGCGTTGGCTAAGTTTTTTCTCCCTCAGTTCGCTTACGCTGTTTGTCTGCATCCAACTCCTTTTCCACATCCCCGCATCCTATCCTCTGCCCGAGGCGCTGTCCGATGCCTCGGCCGTGCTGCATACCTCAGCCGCTTTTCTGATGGCCGTGCTGCCGTTCACACTGCTCTTCTTCCAATCCGAATTCTTCCATCGCGAGACCCTCCGCAAAACCGAGGAGCGCGTCCATGCTGAACGTATGGCTGATCTCGGACGCATAGCCGCCGGCACCGCGCATGAGGTGAATAATCCCCTCACCATCGTGCATTTTGTCTTGCAGCTTTTGGAGCAGGATGAACTCCTGCGACATCGACCGGATCGCATCGAACGGATCCACAAGGGCTTCGAAGCGATCGAGCGCATCAAGACGATAGTCGAGCGCCTCCTTTCCCTTTCGCAAAGTCCCATGGACGCCTATGAATCCATCCGCCTTGTGGATTTTCCCGAAATCATTCGCCATCTTTTCGCCGAACACATGCGCGACGGCGGTATCCGCTTCGAGCTTTTGCAGCAGGGTCTGGATGAGGTGGTGATCTTTGGCCAGAAGGGGCGCATTCTGGAGATTCTGATCAATCTCGTCTCGAATGCCATGGATGCCGTTCGTGGGCATAAAGATCCCTGGATTCAGATCAGTTTCCGGCGTGAGGCTGGGAATTTTACCGTGCTCGTTCACGACAGTGGGCCAGGAGTGCCTCGGGAAAGAAGTGAAAGAATCTTCGCCCCCTTCTATACGACCAAGGAAATCGGCAAGGGCACGGGGCTCGGCCTTTCCAGTTCGCGGAGCATCGCCCGGCATCATGGGGGGGATCTTCTCTGCCTGCCCGGCCCCGGCGGCCAATTTCTTTTGACCCTGCCTCTTCTCTATCAACCGGCGGATCTTGTGTCGGCGGCTTCCTGACCAAATTGTCCGTCTTGCTCTTCTCGGAAAAAGACCGCATCCTCAGGCGAAACTTTTCCAGGAAAGGGCACTCACTTGTCAAAAATAGCCTTTGTCACCGGCGCTTCCACAGGCCTTGGTCATGAGTTGGCGAAACAGCTGGTCGCAGCCGGCTATGATGTGGCGCTCGTCGCGCGACGGCTGCCCCTTTTGGAAGACTTGAAAAAAGAACTCGATCCCCTGGGTCAGCGCGTTCTGGTTTTGCAAGCGGACGTCAGCAGCTGGGATGAAATCATGTCCGCCGTGGATCGCACGGAAAAGGAACTGGGACCGATCGATCTTCTGATCGCCAATGCCGGCGTGTCCCTGGATGCTCCGCTGAAACGATTCAACGCTGCGGAAGCCCGCAGGGTTTATGAAGTGAATGTGATCGGCCTCATGCAGACCGTGGCTGCAGTTTTACCTTATTTCATGGAACGAAAGCGTGGGCACATTGTAGGTGTTTCCAGTCTCGCCGCTTATATTTCGGTTCCACGTTCCACAGTTTATTGCTCCAGCAAGGCGGCGGTATCGAGTTATCTGGAGGGCCTGCGGGTGGAGCTTATGCCCCTTAAAATCAAGGTCACCACGGTCTGCCCAGGTTTCGTGCGCACGCCGATGACGCAGAAAAATAAATTCAAAATGCCCTTCCTGCTCGATGCGCCGGACGCCGTGCGCATCATGATGCGTGGGATCGAAGCGAAGAAGACGATGATTCACTTTCCGTCCTCGCTCGCCATGATCGTGAAAGGACTGCGTTTGATCCCGGCCCCCATCTTTCGTCAGATCCTTCTGAGGCTCCGCCCCGGTTGAACGAATGCCGTGAGAATGTTACAGTGAGAATTC
>NZ_DASTAT010000091.1 GCF_035712445.1 Oligoflexus sp.
GCCATTCGCATCGGTACAGCTCTGCAGGATGCCGCCGAATGTGGCGCTGAGTTCCTGAGTTCTCTGACAGTAAGTGACTTCACCAGGGGCCGCGACCTTGCCATCCACCAGCACGCGAACCATCACAGCCGCCGAGGCCGAGGACGTATCCTTGGTGCCGCCTTTGCTCTTTACAGTCGTCTTGGTCAGAAGACCGCATTCCAAAGACATATCAATAAAAAGGGAACGGTTCGACGTTTTCAGCTGCTGGCTCAGGATCGTGGTATAGTTCACGTCGCCCTGGTCCATAATCGCGATATCGCTGAAGGCAGCGGTCGCTTTCGCGGCAGGAATGGATGCGGTGCCGCCGGAAGACGGTCTCAGCGCGGCGGAATCCTCGCTCTTTTTCTGACCGCTGAGGCTGCGCAAAGACAGGTTGTCACGGCCGCAGTTGGTCATGAAGGTGGAAACTGCGAGAATAGCAAGGATGCGGGCGCAGTGAGCCGAAAAGTTTGTCATACCTGGTTCCCTTTCTCTATGGCGTCGATGCCGTGTACAAAATATTTATCGGTCACAGCCGATATTTCCTTACTACAAGCTTTTTATCACTTTAATATCATGTGGTTGTATTGGATAATTATGTGCAGAATCTACACAGAAAATGGGGGAATTGACGATGAGTCTCGGCCTCGATCTGCTCTTCATAATGAACAGCTCGCTTCAGATCGGCGGCTGGTCACCAGCCAATTATGAAGTGCTCTTCACCAACCCTGTCTGTCCGCGACAAAAGTTTGTGTCCTATCGCCCGCGCAATCCACCGGCCGAAACTCTGGAAAGTTCGCGCGGACCTGTTCGCATTTCACCCGATCGCGACGAGGTGAAGCCAATTGTTTTGGATACTGCGGGAATTCCCACGCTCGGCGGTGGCCACCGCCCCTTCATTCCTGCCAATGTTTTCTGTGATCAGAGCGACCTTGAGGCCTCGACCCTGCGGGGTCAAGAAAATCCTTACCGCAAGGCCGACAGTCCCCTGAATCGAATTCAGGATTGGGTGGAAGGCACGAAGCCGGGCGACGAACTTTTTATTGCGAGCTTTAGCTTCAGCATGACGTCGGTTGGTCATTGGGTTTGTGAGGCGGCCCTGCGTGGCGTGCGGGTCAAGGTCTTTATGCACGAACCGGAATTCGGCAGCGACGCCTTCGATACGATACAGCAATGTCCCGGGTTGGAACTCCTGCAGTTTAAGAGCAGCGGGCGGCTTGCGCATTTCAAATCGCTGATGGTCCTGGATCATGCAAGCGATACCGTGAGGATCAGCTTTCAGAGCGGGAATATTTCATCGGGCACCTGGGGACATCATGAAAACTGGAATTTCGTCACGCTTCCCCGGCAGCATTGGTTCAGCCAGGATCATCTCTGCCTGCGCGATGCTCTGACCGAAGAGAGCCTGGGCAATATGAAGCTTCTCTATAGAAATCTTGATGCCTGTCGCCTGGCCCATGGTGTGGATGAAGCGCGGGCGCAGGATCCCTGGATGAAGGATTATTTCATACCCAAGTCAGGCGGCCCCTATGATGATCGCAAGGAACTCACGAAGCTTGCCACCGAAGTGGAGCGTTCGTCGGCGGTCTGGATTGCGGCCCATCATATGACCGAACCGGGTTTGATCCGGGCGCTGACGGACAAGCTGAAGGCGGATCCCACTTTTGAAGTGAAGATGCTGGTCGATGCTGAGCTTTTCTGGTCGGCCTATCAGGATCCTATCGGACAGGGACTGGCCTGGAAGGTCGATGGCAAGGTCTATGGTGAATCCGATAGTCTCACCTCGTATTGCCTTTGGGGTCTTACGGAAGCTGACGCCAGAAAGGTCCGCTGCTCACTTTTCAATCGCAGCGAATTCGACGCCGATTTCAGTCCGAAAGCCCTGGAAAAGGCGGGGGCGGAGCTACGTTTTGTCGAGACGAATCACCTTGGCAAGATGCTCTTTCACAATAAGTTCATTCTCTTTCAATATAAGACGCCCGAAAGCGGTATCGAGGGCTCCCTTTTCACCGGTGCCGGCAACTTAACCCAGTCGGGTTTTGAAAAGAATTTTGAGAACTACTACTGGATTCGCATTCCGCATGTCTATGCAGCCTTTCGCCGTCAGTTCACGATGCTCTTCGATAAGGCCGTGTCGGAAAAGGACCTGCCCCTGACCTGGGATTTTCGGACCGTGGATGACGGATGGGAAGCTTATCCTTCAGAATGAGGACAGAGGCTGGCGGGGGATTCCTGGACCTTTTTGATCTTAGGATCTTTCAGGAGTTGAAGAAGGGCCTGGTCAAAAGCCTTGACGACTTCGAGCGGGACGCTTTTGGCAAAGCCTATATAGACACCCTTGTGCTCCAGCGGAGGTTCCAGGGGAACGATATCGGGCTTGCTGTCTGGATTTCTTTTCTCACTCTGATAAAAGCCGCGCAAAATTCTATCATTGGAAATCAGGACATCTATGCGCTTCGCACGCAGCATCTTGAATCCGCTCTCACGCAGCGGCACCCATTCGAAGCGGTAACGGGGGTCCTTCTCGTTCAGATTCTTGAAGCGATCGGTATAATACCAGCCCTGCATCACACCGATGCGATAGGGCTGCAGGCTTTCCATCTTGCTATTCCAAGGTATGGTTTCGCCTTCACGGCTGAAGACTTGTAAAGCGTCGACATGGAAGGGCTGGGAGGTGAAGTTAAGAAATTTTTCCCGCTCAGCTGTCTTGTAAATGCTAATGATGCCGTCCTTGGCCTTGCTTTTCATGAACTTGAGAGCGCGGGGCAGCGGCAGGACCTCCATTTCGTAGCCGTAGCCGATGGCCTCGGCGGCAGCCTTGGTCAGATAGGGCGCAAGGCCACAGACGCGCCCGTGCCCCAGATCTTCAACCAATCCAGGAAATATATCCGTCACGAAATGAAGGACTTTAGGCTGGTTCGTCTGGGCCGAGAGGCCAAAGCTTATGAAGAATACGATCAGGCCCAATGCACGGCTCACATTTGCTCTTTCATAAAGTCCATGAAGTGGACTTTCGCCAGCATACCATAGCCCAACGAAAATGTGGCGAGTTCATTCCCCTCGTGAGATAAACAGGGGCGAGGCCTCAGATGCCAGGACTTTGTCCCTCCCCTGGCTCAGAATCGCGAAGGCCGGAATTCTTAAATAGCGCAACGCGGCATCCTGCGTATTGATCCAAAAACCTATGGCCCTATCCCGTCCTTCCCAGGTGAAAGGCAGCGGCTCTTCCCAAGCTTGAATCTCATGAGCTTCCAGAAAATCCAAATCGACGATGACATCGGCAGAACGGAGTACGGCGAGTCGTGAGAGGATCACAGCAAGGTCCCATGCAGAATCCGCGTGACTGAAGGGCGCAGGCAGATCCTTGAAAAAAATTCGATCATACCGCCTTTCACCAAAGACCTCCCTTCTCCAGCTCATGCGTCCTGTAATGCGAACATGCTGAGCGCCGTGCAGCGCAATCGCGTTCGCCTGGGATGAACATTCAAAGTCATTCCCATGGTTCATCCTGAAAACATAAAGGTTCCTGATCCAGACTCACGATCAGACTGCGGGGGTCGGGGCAGATTGATTATGAGCGGGCGCTTGGTGATCATGTCCTCACAGCGAGGATAAGGTTTTTAAAGGGCAGCCCATCATTTTTCAGAATAGCGACGAGACTTATGCCATCTCCGCTGCGGATCTCTTCACTGGGGGGAAAATAGGGGAACGCCTGAATGTTCAGTTAGGCTATGAACAGTTTTTTTATCCGGCCTCTTACGCACGCCGATTGCCTTCGGCAGCTGTCGAGCAGCGTTTCACCATGGATTTATGACCTCACGTTTCGCATCAACAACCTTTTTGACTTTACCCAGACAGCCTATGGCGACAGCCCCACGACCTGGCATTACCATTTGAATCATGCC
>NZ_DASTAT010000092.1 GCF_035712445.1 Oligoflexus sp.
AGAGAACTCACTCGTGGGCAAACCAGTTTCGAAGCCTTAAAATCAGATGGGAAAAGAAGGTTCGAAACTATGAGGCCCTATTGCATATAAGCTTTGCCCTAACGGCACTTCGGGCTGCCGGGGTTTTTGGATGAGCTCTTAGTTTGGTGAGCAAGCGGTCGAGACTGTAGGCACATGATTTATAGTAGAAGCAGCAAAATTTTATTGCAAGCTAGTCGGTCGCTATTTCGCGAAAGGCATTCTATATATCGAAGATGGCACTCAGGGCATGCAACAGCGATTTCCATTTGTTCCAGGATCGCATAAACTGGCTTTTCAAAGTCTTCTTTCATGTCATTTCCATCCAAATGATTTCTCAAGATGCACCTATTCGATCACATCCTGCTTGGGCTTGTCAGGGATATGCGGTTCCACAGAATGTCATTTGAATTGGAAGTGCAGGTGAGGGATGTTCCAGTCTTAAAACAAGCTTTGCATTTGGAGGTTATTATCCTTCGGTGGATCACAATTCAAAGCTTCAGCCTGACCAACTTTTCATCCTTCATTCTAAAACCATCTTTAGCCAAAGCCCAGTCCAGTTTCTGAGGAAGGCGGATCATTGTTTTCGGAGTCTTGCTATGAATGAACTCAAGAGTAGGAATGATAGGAAGTATGGAATCCCTGTCGGCCGAGTCAATCTTTTCAAATGACCGATGGAGGGCCTCGTCAAGGGTAGCAATACTCGCAAGGTCACACATGACTGTGTATTTTACCCAGTCGTCTGTGATCAAACGCGCTCCAAGCGCGAAGAGTTCACGTTGGGTTTAAGCATATTCAAACACAATAAGCTCCGGATCCTAGGTTCTCGAGGGTTCCTCGAATTTCTTGCTGCCAACTTTAAACATTTTCGTCGTCCTAGCATTACCGAAACGTTTGCGAGTTTGTTACGGTCAGTCACCTGCGAAAAAGGGAGAGGATGTGATGGGCATATGGGAATATAGGGTTTACAAAGAAGACGGCTGCTACACATTCCGAGAGCATCACAGTCAAGAGGATGGGGACATTTCTTATACGACACGACCTGCCTATCCCATGGCTCTTGATGACGACGAGGGCGGACCGCTCGAATCGCTTCGCTGGCAGAATCAAATGATGATGAAAGCATTGGAAAAACCTGTCATATAAGTTTCTAGCGATGAACCCTGATTTTTCATAGGGTAAAGAGGGACTCGCCGGAT
This sequence comes from Oligoflexus sp., assembly GCF_035712445.1. Taxonomy (NCBI): domain Bacteria; kingdom Pseudomonadati; phylum Bdellovibrionota; class Oligoflexia; order Oligoflexales; family Oligoflexaceae; genus Oligoflexus; species Oligoflexus sp. The sequence goes on from NZ_DASTAT010000092.1 coordinate 1,218, forward strand.
CCATTAGGTTATTTCAGATCGCAGTTTCTTCCTGTCTGTCGTCTCCTCCCCAGGCATTATCGCTGCTAAGCAAACCTCACGGAAAACACAAAGCCAATGCCGGGTATTGAAGCGACCAAGTCATCCAGTTTCCAAACGGCTACTTGGCAACTTTTAAAACTCGCACTGCCAATGTCGGTAAAGGAATCTTAACCTGCGAAAGGCTATCGGGGCGATGCTTCAAGCTTTCCGCAAGGTGTTTTTCTATAGATTCCGATTTGTTCTTTAACCGTGGCGATGGATGGTGCCTGCATTTTGGATCTCCTTTCGTTTCGGAGATCTTCGTCGATTGCTCAAATCATGTCACGAATCGTTGCGGAAAGGACGCGCTTCGGTGAACTCCAACTGGCAAAAAAGCTGAATTTTAGGGAGAATGATTATCGGATTACGGGCAGGCTCGCATCAAAGGTTTGACTTGAAGTGACCAGTGAAGCCACTTCAAGTCAAATTTACGTCAGAAAATCTATCGCAGCACAATACTAAAAGTACCTTCAAATTGCAGATAGAAACCGATCCCGTTCCCGCCGTTTACTTCAAAAAGCATTGTAGACGTCCCTGATTTATTCGGGTTCGCGTAGAACAGCGGGTCGACAACGTCCTGATTGAAATCCTTGATCGCAGACTTGTTTGCGCAAGTAATTCCGACCGTCAAATAGATTTCCTTTGCATTTGGATATTTCTTGGGCTCGTTTATGACCGTCCAATCTGTCGGCAATCGCCCTCCTTCGGGGCTAAATATTGCCGTGCGATCTGTACCAGCTACAATTATTGGTACACCCACCCAAGTGATGGCAAATCTTGCAACGAATCTATCGTAGGGCACGATTCCGTCATATCCGAGAATCCTGCATCTTAGAAGTTGATTTGCATCGACTTTGATAGCAAACTGCCTTCCAGCCCGAACAAAATCATCAGTAAAGTAGGTCGATGGGCGCTGATCAATCAATTGACGAAGTTGAGCAAAGTATTCCGAATCAGTTTGATTGAGCGATCTTGCTTTTTCATCGAATTGCTGTAAGTATAACTTTTTGTTTGCGTTAAAGTCTGTTTTCTTGGTTTTTGTGACTTGCGAAGCCTTTGCTTTTTTAGCCATTAAATCCTCTTGGATAGGTTGACGATATGACTATTAAATTGTACAGCATTTCGGCAGTGCTTTGTCTATATTCGTGTGCTGATGACTCGAATAGGGTTTCTATTGAAAAGCCTGGAAGCGGATCACTCGCAAATAGTTCTTCGGAGAAATCTATCATTATGAATTTCGCTGTTTCTGAAGCTTTGAAACAGAAAAAGAGTCTGAAGGTATACGTAAGCGTATATAGAAACTCGCCTGAAACTGACGGAGTCACTTTTTCTATTTCCGATCCTATTTCTTTCGACATTCACTCGTCAGCATCATCGACATCCAAAGCCAGGATCAGCTTTCTATATTTTGAAGACGACACAATAAAGGGCTACACGACAGGACTTTCCAATAGCAAATGTCCCGATCTTGATTTAAACCCGTTGAATGATACGGCCATTGATTTAAAACCTGAACTATTCTGCGAAATTGTACCTGAATGATATGGATGACCACCAATGCACTAAACTCTTTCATGCAACAGACGGCCAGCGTTGACCCCTGACTCGATCAATGCTAGCCCGTCTACGCATAGTTGCAAGAACGACTTAGCTCTCCTATACATACTTCTTAAGCAACGGCACCAAAGCATTGATAGACATAAGGTTTATGCTGCTATGGCTTGTAACGTATTGCTGCATAACAACTAAAGGCGGCCACAAGATTGTGCGCCTTGATTGGTAATATTTCAGGGACTCTATACCTGTGTAAGGCCTGCTTTATTTGGGTTTAGTGGTTTTTGGGTCCTCCCAGGGCCCGTTCGCCAATGGTTGACGATCAACTTCCCTGTCTTTGACATAATGAAAAAAATTTTGAGTCACCGTCACCATAGGCATTCTGGCGTCAAGATGCCGTCGAAACGCTCATGGGCGCTGATTTCGATGCTTGAGATCTTGGAGGTTAGCGCGTTGCAGCCGGTGATTTTGCGGTGGAATTTAGCCTAAGACAGAAGCCATGACTGGAGTCCGAGATAAAAAGCAAGAACGATCCATACGGTGACACATGGACCAATTGAGTCAGGATGATCCAGCAGTTTGAGTACCGTTGCTGTTTGTACGAGGAATGTCAGGAAGCCGAAGACTACGATTCGTTTTTGCAGCCTCTGCCTGAATTCGAGGTTTTTGCCGGAAAAAGCTTCACGAAGAGCAGACACGCCGTCCGTAAAAAAGAAGGAAAGTGCTGGCAGAAGGGCGAATAGAAAGGGCCACACTCTAATAAAAACAGGAATCTTCCATGGATACTGAGGATGTAGGGTCATTACCGCTACAATCATAATTACGAATGCCAGCGCCTTCTTCATCTATTTTCTCAATATTTATTGCTTTTCCAGTCATTTTACCTGCCCAGCTTTATACGGTCAACGAAGTTAAAATTTACTCGTAAACAAAACCGGACCTGTCAAGAGTCCAAATCTGGATGAGTGTCCGCTCTTTTGCGGACACCAACTTCCTTTCCCATGATCATGAAGCTTGATACCAGTAATCCCTATAGCTGCTGCATTGCGGCAACGGAGGAGCTTTTGCAGAAACAGACGGCATCCATTCGCGAGTTTGCGCGGATTATCGGTGTTGACCACGCAGCTGTCAGCCGCGCAGTCACAGGTGGTGATCGCCTGCGAAATTCAGTGGTGGATGAAGGTGGCAGAAAAAAGATCATCATATTTGATGGCTGCCTTGAGTGGCACCATAACAAGCATCATCGGAAAGACAATCGCAAGGACCAGGCGAGGACGACAGCAGGAACCCTGACCCCGGGAATCATGCCCCGGGAAGTCTCGTCAGATCTCGACAGCCATTATTCCGCCCTGATTAAGCAGGTCGAGCATGGAAGGCTCACCGGCCAGCTCATGCCGGCGGCAAGGTTCCAGCAGGAAGCGGCTGAATGCTTCCGCGCCTGCCGGGATACCCTGCTCAATCTTCCGCTCACAGTTTCAGAAATCGCCAAGGGCATCATGGTCCGGCTTGTTCGGGAGCAAGGTGGCGACGAAAGTGTCCAGACGATGAACCAGCCCCTGAATGATGCGGCGTTGAAAATTCGGGTTGGAGCCAAGGCCGAGGTACGCAAAGCGCTGATCCAGGCGAGCAAGATTCTGCAGGACGAAGGCAGGGAACAGTTCAAGGAGGCGATGGACACCGATGACCAAGGCCTATGAATTTCAAAGCTTTGCCAGTATCAAGCCGGTTGTTTCCGAATGTCTCCTGCCGCCAGAGGAAATCTCGATTCGTGAGCACGCGGAAAGAAATCTTTACTTGCCCGCTGGCAAGAACCCGTTCCCGGGGCTTGTCGATTTTTCCAAGACCCCATACCTTCATGAGCCACTCGACGCCCTGATGCCTGACAATGGGGTTGAGAAGGTTGTCCTTATGAAGGGCTGGCAGACCGGGGGCACCCTTTCGGGGCTCGCCTGGATGCTCTGGGTGATGGACGCCGCGCCAGCCTATATGCTCATTGTCCAGCCCAACGACGAACTTCGAAAGACCTTTTCCCAACACCGGATAAATCCCATCATTGCGCACTGCAGCTCGCTCAGGGAAAGGGTTGAGCACGAGGCGCGTAGGGAAAGGCTTGAGAAGGACAGCATTCTGACCAAGTCCTTTCCAGGTGGCTGCCTTTTCCTTGGAACAGCGACTTCAACCTCCGCTCTGAGATCTCACAGTTTTCAGTATGTGATGTTTGACGAGGTATCGGCGTATCCGGCAAACACCCAAAAGAACGGCGATCCGTGCGGACTTGCCATTGGCCGGACGTCGGCATACGAAGGCCGGAAGAAGCTATTCTATGTCTCGACCCCATCCATTGCCGGCCAGTGCCGGATAGAGGCCGAATACCTGACCACAGACCAGAGGAAATACTTCGTTCCCTGCCTTGGCTGCGGGCACATGCAGCTCATTACGGAAGCGGGAATGGATTTTTCCATGGAGCTGCCGGTTTTCCGCTGTGAGAAGTGCCATCATGCACACCTTGAGCAGGACAAGACCGAAATGCTGAAGCTCGGCGAATGGCGGCCCACCGCAAGACCAAAAACTTCCAACTGTCGCGGCTATCATCTGCCGGCGCTTTACGCGCCGCCCGGCATGTGGTCGTGGCGAAGTACCCGGGAGCAGCTGCTCAAGGGAGTCGATAATCCTGAAGAAAAAAAGGTTTACTATAACAACTGTCTCGGTCTTCCTTACGAGGATGCAGCAATCAAACCGCTGGATCCAGGTGATCTCAAAAACTGCATCGACCATTCATGGCCAACTGATCGGTTGCCAAGGGGCATCGGATACATCACAGCAGGCGTGGATACCCATCCGGATCACGTTGATATCGTGATCATGGGTTGGGGGCGTATGGGCGAAAGGTGGGTTATAGATCACCAGAGACTCCAGCGGGATTCCAATCATGAGGCCACTTGGCTGGAAGTCCACTGCCTACTGCAGCAGGAATTCCTGCATCACTCGGGAACCACGCTAAGAATCGCCGCCACCTGTATCGACACGGGTGGTCACAACACGGGCGCCGTCTATGATTTCTGTCGAGGCCGGGAACATGAATTCATCCTGGCGGTCAAAGGATCCAGCAACCGCTCGGCACCGATCATTGCAGCCGCCACATATAAAAAGGAGGCTGACATATTCCTCTTTCCCGTTGGAAAGCTCGCCACCCACGGCCGTCTTTTCTCCTCACTTGCGAGGTCCGTCAGAAAACTTGAGGAGATCAAAGCCGCCCAGAGGCGCGCAGTTGCCATGGAATATGCCGGTCCCGGCCTGATCCACTTCAGGCCAGGGCTCGACGATTCCTTTTTTAAAGAACTGACCATGCCCAAGGCCAAATGGGTTCGGCGCGATGGCAAGGATCAGCTCACCTATATGACGGTGGCTGGCATGGATGATCACGCGCATGACTGCATCCGCTATGCGGACGCCGCGCGAGAGTTCATGCATCAGGACATTGACGCCATCTGTGATCAGCTGGATGGGATCACGCGGGAGGGCACTGTATGACACTTGAGGAGCAGCTGGCATCAGTGCTGAAGGCCATAGCTGCCATTGAAGCGGGCGGCCAGGAGATTGACATCGAGGTGAACGAAAACCGGCGCCGGGTTGTCCGGGCAAAGCTAAAGGATCTTTACGATCGGGAGGCGAAGCTGAGGATGGCAATTAGAAGACGGGACGGCGGGAGCATTTATCATGTTCGATAAGGATGGAGACTCGCTATGGTCGAAATTGAAAGGAATCCTTAGCCACGGAATTCACTTTGAAACCCGGCAGGTCGATGAGCCGTACAGAACAGCATCCGGTGCCAGCATTCCGGATTGGAACCCGTCATCCTCAAATGCCGATGACGCGCTGCTTCCTTCTTTATCCGCTCTTCGCAATCAATCGCGGGATCTCGATCGCAATGAAAGCCTCGCGCGTGGCCCCATTGAAAACTACGTTACCAATGTCGTGGCGGATGGCCTAAGGCCGCAGGCCAGGATCGATCATGAGCTGCTCGGTATTTCCGAGGCAAAGGCCAGGGAGTTTGAACGAAAGGCCGAGCGGGTCTTTGAGCTTCACATGCGAAAGGACACGGCCGACTTTCATGGAAAGGCCAATTTTCAGACCATCCAGGCCCAGGTTCTGCGCGCGGCGCTGCTCGATGGGGACTGTCTTGTCATCCGTCGCCACAGGGAGCGCCCGCATGGGATCCTTCCCATCTGCGTGCAGCTGATCGAAGGGGCTCGGCTTCAAAACCCGGGTGTTATTAAAAGTCCAGGGATTGATATCAGGGAAGGGGTGGAGCTGGACAGCACAGGCATGCCGGTAGCCTATCACATCGCGAAGACCGGAGCCGATCATTTCCTTGGATCGGAAACCATGCGTGTGCCGCGCTTTGACAATTCCGGCTCGCCGACCGTCCTCCATATATTTTCCAAGCGTCTCCCTGAACAAAGCCGTGGCGAGCCGCTTCTGGCGCCGGTGATCAGGAAGTTCAAGGAGGTCTCCGATTACACCGAGGCCGAAATCAGGGCTGCTGTGGTCAACGCCTTTTTTGCGATCTATGTGACATCAGAAATGGGATCGGTGTTTGGCGATCGGGCAAACGCGCATCTTGCGCGCCAGGCTGAGGAAAAGCCAAAGGAGCGGAAGTTTCAGAAGTTTGGACCGGGTGGCCTCATGGTGGATCTTCTCCCAGGCGAGAAGGTTGACAACGGTGCTCCCGGGAGGCCAAACAGTAACTTTGATCCTTTTGTTCAGGCCGTCATCAAACAGATTGGTATTGGCCTAGGCCTTCCCTATGAAGTGCTTACCCAGCACTATAGTTCCTCTTACAGCGCAGCACGGGCTGCAATCCTGGAAGCCTGGAAGTCCTTTAAGGTCTGGCGATCATGGCTTGTGGCCGAGTTCTGTCAGCCCGCCTGGGAATGGGTGATATCCGACGCGATAGAGAGAGGACTCATTGATGCACCCGGGTTTGATGATCCACTGAAACGGCAGGCATGGCTTTCAACTCAGTGGGCCGGAACCGAGATGGGCTCGATTGATCCTCTCAAGGATGCAAAAGCGAATGAGGTTGAGGTCAACGCCGGCCTGCGCACACGGCGCTCGATATTGGAAAGTCAGGGGCGTGACTTTGACAAACATGTGCGGGACCATGAATCGGAAAGGCAAATCTTTCAGTTCTCTGAGCCTGAAACCTCAGGGTAATTTTTATGGGATAAACTGGTGGCAACTGTAAACGTTTCTACACATTTCGCTGTGGTCCAGCATATGATTACCTATGTTTTAACGCGGAATGCTATTTGCACGACTATCTCATCATCCTGATGTTGGAGTCGTACATGAGATGCAAGGCAACGGTCCTGCCATTTCTGATTGTTTCAGGGCTTTCCGTTCAATGTGTAACCTCGAGGATAGGGACGACAATTGACAATGGAAATAATGTTAAGATTGAATGCAAATACCTCACATTGGGCAGAAATACTGGCAGCTCCGAAGTTGAATGTATTATCGAGAATACAGGCAGTAAGCCTGAAACTATTGGTTTTGAAAAAGTAAGTCTTTCAGACCCTTCCTCGACAATATTGCCGGTGAACTCGAAAAAAATTCCTCAAGGGCCCAACTTGCAACCTGTTGTCGTGGTTCTTGGAGTTATTGTGATACTGGGTACTCTGGCGGTCTTGGCTTCGAAGGGAAAATCAAGCTATATTCCGAGCGTTCATTTGCGCATACCTGACTTCCCTCAGGCAGTCCAAAAAGCGACAATACAAAGCGATAACCACAAACCTTTCTCGATTGATACGATTCAAGTTGCTGCACATGGCTCGGCGAGTCTGATCTTCAAAATCAAGCATAATGCGGTCAGGCCAAAAGCCGTAATCCTTCACCTTCGTGACGTTGAAAGAAATCTTATCGAAGTTCCTATCAAAGAAACTATCCTTGGACCAAAAGGCAGGTCGAACTTTGATTACTGATGTGACTCGTTGGATTCGCTTGCCCCCGGAAGCATGGACTAGGGCTGGTATATAGCGTTTGGATTCCTATTGGTTTTTTTCCAATTAATCTCCTTTGCAAGAGACTTTTTTAGCTGTACAGGTTCCGGCGTTCTCGGATGCCGTTTATATTTTTTAAACCAGTCTTCCACATCTTTTTCCAGATTTTGAAGGACTTCGATAGAGGCACCAAACCCCTCCTGCTCGTTGTTTACAAACAAAATGAGATCTTCCAGCTCAGCATCTCCATAAGCAACTTTGTCACGAACTTTTTGTTTCGTTAACCAATAAGTTGTCACAGCAACCCTAGCGACTTCGCCCGCGGAAAAGCGCTGTGAGTTTTGAGAAATGTAGTGTACGCAGGGTTCTTTAGGGTCGCTCTCAGGACAGATATCCCTAATCTGTTTATCCAGAAAGTAAAGCTTTGAAAGATTGGCATCCGTTACTGGGGGAATTTGCAGTCCTTCGGATTCTTTTACGAGCTTCTCAAATTTGGCGAGCAAGTCTGGATTCTTCTGTGCCAAGGCAACTGAAGAACAGAGAGCCAATATCAAAAGTGCCTTCATAATTGGGATCCTCCACTAGGATCTTTATATTCTATCGCAACCGGAACGCCTTTGAAAACAGGCAGACTTCCCCTTCTCGAGCATTGTCAAATGCATTTGAATCGTCAGTGTCCGCATTCCAGCGGACACTTGAAAGCTTCACTCATCAATCATTTCAACGCTAAAGTCGACCCCAGCTTGCTATGAGGTTAATCGTGTCCATTGCTCTTAATCAAATTTTAAACTCACAATGGGCCATGACCGAGGAAGCATTGCGTCTCATGTTATCGGTTGTTGAAAGACATAGCGACATCGAGGTTCTCGAAAGAATCCGTGGCCAGAGATTTAAAGCCACAGAGAAAGCTACAATCCGGAGCGGGGTGGGAGTCATCCCGGTCCGTGGTCCTCTATTTAAACGCGCCAATCTCATGACCGAGCATTGCGGCGCGACTAGTTACGAATCGGTGCTTCGCGACTTTCATGAGATGCTGGCTTCTGTTCAGGTGCAAAGCATCATTCTTGACATCGACAGCCCTGGCGGCGAGGCGAATGGCTGCTCGGAGCTGGCTGATCATATCTTTGAAGCCCGCGGTCAAAAGCCGATTGCGGCCTACATAGGCGGCATAGGAGCTTCTGCAGCCTATTGGATTGCCAGCGCCTGCGACCGTGTCTTCAGCTCCGACTCCGCGATTGTCGGGAGCATCGGCGTCCAATCCGCGCTTAGATCCGAAAAGAATGAAGGGGAAATCCGCTTCGTTTCCAGCCAAAGCCCTAACAAAAACCGAGATCCTGGGACCGAGGAAGGTGCCCGGGAGGTGCAGTCTGTCATTGACGGACTAGCCGAGGTTTTCATTTCAAAAGTCGCCCGCAACCGGGGAGTTGGACGCGAAACGGTCCTCGAAAACTTCGGCCAGGGCTCGGTCTTCGTCGGAGCGGAAGCCCAAAGGCGCGGGCTGATTGATGAGATCACTACACTCGAAACCGTCATTGCCAATTATGGAGCCCAAGGAATGACAACGGAAAGCATCACGGCGGAATATATTGCCGCAAATCACCCGGCGATCGCCGAGCATTTCATTAACATCGGAGCGTCGAGGACTCTTGCAAGATTCGAGGCGGAACAAAAGCGCGTTGCCGGCATCCGGTCGCTTGCCGAAGGACTGGTTTCAGAGGACTTTGTGGACGCCCTAATCGAGCGAAACCTCAGCTGTCAGGAGGCGGCTGTGGAGATCCTCCAGGCAATCAAACGAAACCCGCCAAAACCCAAAGCTGATCCAAAAAAGGAGTTTGATGCTCACTTTCAGGGGCTCGACGTGCCGCCCATTCCGTCCGCTGATTCCACGTCTGAGCTGGCTGCACAGCAGGATGCAGCCATTATCCTGGCAAGAAAAATGGGAATCACAGGAGGAATGACATGAATTACGATCCACATTTTCGCGAAGTATCAAGATACGAGCCGAGGTTTCTTAATCGGGGCAATTTTCCCGCCTACCGGGGATCGGTAACGATCGAGAAGGGGCAGGTTTTGAAAAAGGGATCAGTCCTCGGCAGAAAGACTGCCAGCGGCAAGCATGTCCTTTGCTCGAGAACGGCTGAGGACGGAACCACGGCCATTTCCGATGGCAGTGAAAAGGCCCGCTGCATCCTTCAGATCGACATCGATGCCACAGCCGGCGACCGCTTTGCTCCGGTCTTCCGAACAGGAGCCTTCCTGCGTCTTGACCTCACGGTAGGCAAGGGCCACACGCTGGAAACGGTGGAGGATGATCTTGAAACGCACAATATCTATCTTGAGAACGGCGAGGACTGAGCCATGACGCTGCCGATTTACAGCACATATTATTTGAACCGCCTTATCACGCGGCTGGTTCCAAGGACGAGATACTTCCGCGACCGTTTCTTCCCTGTGGAGATTCAGTCGGACAAGGAGGAGATCTACTTTGATGAAAACCAGGACAACCGGATCGGGGCGGCTCCCTTTGTGCATCCTTTGCTCGAAGCGCCAATGTTCAGGGATGAAGGCTACTCGACCAAATCCTATAAGCCGGCCTACATCAAGGAAAAGACCGGAATCACATCCGAGGATGGTAACGACCGTCTTCCAGGTGAAGATTTTGGCGGCGAATATACCCCAATGCAAAGGGCTGAACTGAGACTCATTCAAAAGACCACCCGGCTCTATGAGCGCCTTCGTGTACGTGAGGAGCTTATGGCTCTTGAAGTCGTGAAAACCGGAAAACTCACGATCAAGGGGGAAGGCTTTGATACGGTGATCGACTTCAAGAGAGATCCAGGCCTCACTAAAAAGCTCACCGGTGACAAGGGCTGGTCCAACCCTGATTTTGCCATGACTGCATTTTTCGAAGGCGTTCAACGAGAAATGGCTTCGAAGAACTTGAACCAATCCCGTCCGCGCAAGATCATAATGGGAATCGAGGCCTTCGATATGTTCCGTGCCAATCGGGAGGTTCAAAAGCTTCTGCCGGATTACATGCGGCTCGTTGCCGATATCGGTCTCAAGCTGACGCCACAGGACTCATCCTTCGAAAATCTTCTTTACCGGGGAAACTTCGGCAATACCGAGATCTGGGTTCATGAAGGGAAGACCGATCAGAAAGCATACGACATCGGACCGAAGGAGGTGCTTTTCGCCTGTGACAATATCCAGGGCGTTCGACACTACGGGGCCATCCGGGATCTCAAGGCACAGCTGGTAGCCCGCCCTGTTTTCGTGAAGAGCTGGGAGATCGAGGATCCAAGCCAAAGGATCGTGCTGCTTCAGTCAGCGCCGCTCTTCGTTACCTATGATCCCAACACAGCAGCGCTTGTGACTGTTGCTTGAGGTGGGACACTAATACAGCGCCAACCGTTGACAATCATTAACTGAGCGCAGTTTTGCGCTCAGTACTTTGACAGAGAGCAGCATGCCGATTCCTGAACTTTGTGAACCATTCGAGCACCGGGGTCGTGAGTTACTGGCTGTATTTACTGAATTTGATGAAAAGGCAGAAGGCTTTGAACCCGGGCGCCTTACTCGGGTGATCCGGATCCTGATTTTGGATGAGGATGCGGTCCTGATGGAGAGCGGCGATGTTATCAGGCGTCTCAGGACCGGCCAGACGTATTTACTCAAACCTAAAAAAATGTCCGGCGCAGGCCTTGTGGAGATTGATCTTCACCCGGTAGATGGACGAAGCGTGGAAAGAACATTCTGAATGTTAATGGATATCCGAACCGAATTTGAACGTGCGCTGGGAACAGTGCTTCCTGAATGGAAACGCTTTTCCGCCCGGGTGCAAAGGATATCCGAGGAGGATCTGCCATGCGTGAATATGTTTCTTCACAAGGATAGGCTGATCGAGGAAGGCAATGGTCTTGAGCGGCGGCAGGTCATGATCGAAATCGAAGCCGGCTTTATAGTCAAGGCCGATGCCGAACTGGAATTATCCGACCTGCGCGCCCGTATTGAGCATGGGGTGGAGTCGAGCGAGACGCTGGTACGGAAGGCTTTAAAGCTTATTTTTATGAGTGTGGAATTCTCGCACGACATGGCGGGAAGCCAGCGCGTGGGGGTGCTCACGATGTCGGCGCGCATTGATTACGAGCGGCCGTACCCACGTCCGGCAGCGCAAATCATAAGTCCGGTCCTCAGTCCCACCATCAACGGGGAGAAGGCTGATGGATAATGAGCTGGCGGTCCAGGATCTCTCGCGGCGTATGGATAACCTTCTAAGACCAGGGAAGATCCTGGCCGTGGATTACGAAAGGGCCAGGGCCACGGTAAAGCTCGGTGAGTATCTTTTCACGACATGGCTGCCCTATTTTGCCCGTCGCGCCGGAAACACAATCGACTGGGATCCGCCTGAACCTGGCGAGCAGTGTCTTGTCCTTGCCCCGGGCGGCGAGCTGGCCGCAGGCTTTATACTGACCGGGCTTTATTCCGCGGCCCATCCGGCTCCGGTGAAGGAAAAGAATTTCACGCTAAGAAAGTATCCGGACGGTCTTGAGCTTTCCTATGACCATGCCGCCCACACGCTTACCATTTCGCGGCCTGACGATCTCAGTGTGATTGTGACAGGCTCACGTATGGAATTCTGGACAGATAAATTCGAGGTATTCAGCAGGGCAAAGGTTGGGCTTATGAAGACGATTTCCGACGCTTTGAAGTCGATCAGTAAATCCAGTACTTCAACCATGATGGGACCTCAGCCTCTTTTGCCTTCCGCCACGGAGCTGCCAGGACTTATTGAAAAAATTGATTTTTTTGGAGGATGAAGTGCCGCTTCAGGGTTCAGAACAAAGCCTCGCAGACGCGCTCAAGTCGGCAGCGAAATCTAAGGATGGGGATGCCGACAGGGCCTGGGAAAAGGTCGCCCAAACGATTATTCGTCATATCACGGAGAACGCTGTGATCACAGGCACAACGCCCAATGGCGGACCAATTATGGAGGGAAAAATCACATGATTGGAATGGACGAGATAACAGGAAAACTTATCAGTGGCGAAGCCTGGATTCGTCAGGCGGTGAGGCGGGCGATAAAAACCGGGAAAGGCTCGCGGCCGATGCTCCGCTGGTACGGGGTCAATCATCTGAAATACCTCGACCGCCAGATTACAGCCGGCTCGGTTCTGGATCTCACAGCGGACCTTTCTGACAGCATCGAGGCCACGATTCCCGGAGTAAGGCTCCGCACAGTCATCGGCCAGGAAAACGGCGAGCGGATCAAGGTCTCGCTTGAAGTTCAAACAAACAACATCGAAGTGGAAGCATAGGATGCAGCTACCCAAAATTATCGAAACCCCCGACTTTCAAAAAAGCCTTGAGGAAAACCTCGATCGCTTTACTGCGCTCGCTCGGGAGAAAATCCCAGGTTTCACAAGGCCGACTCCTGCGGACCCCGCGTACCATCTTCTGGTCGAGATCACTCTCCTTCGGGTCATAATCACGGAGAAGACTAACGCTGCGGCTTATGCGCAGCTTATAAAGCTGTCGAATGATCTCGAATTCATCTTCAAGGGCAAACTCCGTCCGGGCGAGGACTATGAAGCCTTTCGGGCGAGAATGCGCGGCACCAGGTATCTCGCTTCGCCGGCAGGGACGGTGGCCATGTACAAGGCGCTCGCATTTCTTTATGGCGAGGCCACCCTTGGCACAGGAAGGGATGCAAGATCAGCTTCTGTCAAGGATGCCCATGTTCAGGTTTCAGGCGGAGCCATTCTTGTTCATGTGCTCGTGAGCAGCGAGGCGGCTGATATGAAGGCGGCTGTGGTTTCCGCCCTGACCGAAGCCTTCAAGCAGGAAGGGGTCAAACCTGCACTGGATTCGGTGACATTCCGTGCGGCTCTCACAACGCCGTTTCCGATTGCAGCGACGATTTCCCTCATGGCGGGATTTGGTCAGGATCATAAGGCCACGATTGAGAGGAACTTCCGGGAAAGGTTTGAGGCTGAGAAGCGCCTCGGCTGGGTTCCGACCATAAGCTGGATCATTAAGGAGCTGCACCAGACGGGTGTCCGGTCCGTGGCGCTGCGCTCGCCTATGAGTAACATCCCAGTTCAGCCTGAGCGCTATGCTGTGATCTCCACACTCGATCTTACGGTGGAGATGGCATGATTGAGCCCATCTTCCGAAAGCTGTACCCGGTATTTGACCCGGAGCCGATTGAAAACATCCGGCTTCGCGCAAACCCTGAAATCAGGGAGGCCATCCTCTGGGAATACAGCCTTGAGCCGCTCCTTCCGTATGCCGTCGACCCCAAAAGGCTCGATGAGGAAATTCAGGATTTCATGCGGCTTCATGGAACCCTCTTTGCTATCCGAACGGCCATGCGCTGGGTTGGGTTTGATAGCATCAGGTTCATTCCGCTTTCCCACTTTGAATATGAAGTCGATCCCGGCCGTATTCCATCAGAGCGGGAAATTGAGGCAATTCGCGCCGCTCTTTTCGTATCAGTTCAGGCACGCGGCAAACTTAAAAGAATTTTTCATGGATCATTCGAGGTCAAATATGAGTGACGCACTCTACGTGCATGGAATCATCATCAGTCAGGCGACTGGCGAAGCCCAGGAAATCCGCTCGCCATCGACGAGTGTGGTTGGAATAGTGGGGACTGCACCGGCCAGCAGGGATCTGGCAGTCAATTTTCCTCGGGCGTTCCTCGGGAAAAAGGCCGCTCTTGACGCCATTTATCCGGAAGGAGGAGCAGGGGACAAGGGAACGCTTTTTGATGCCGTGATCGGCGTTCAGGAGCAGGGCCTTGCGCGCATGGTCCTTGTGAAGTCAGCATCGGGTTCCCAGGCCGACATTTTAAAGGCTATTGATGCCTTGCCAATGGCCAAATCGGTGACGGGCCATAAGCCCAAGATTCTGATTGTGCCTGGCTTTGGCAGTGAGATCACGCAGGACACTGTGAATCCTGCACCGGCACCAAACCCGACGCCTTCGCCCAATCCGACGCCTGCACCGGAACCCGAAAACAATCGAAACAGACCCCGGGGGACCTGATCCATGGCTGATACCGCAAATCCAATTGTGACAAAACTCGTGTACGTAGCCCGGCGCCTTAAGGCCATTGCAGTTGTCGATGGCCCGGAGGATGAAAAGGAGCTGAAAAAGTTCCGTGACCTCAATGGCAACGCCCGCCTTTATATCGTCTCGCCGAAGGTCAAGGTTGCGGCTGACGACAAAACATTTTCTGCTCCCGCGAGTTCGTATGTGGCTGGCGTATTTTCAAGAATCAACTTCTGGCAGTCGCCATCGAATCAGCCCCTTTATGGAATTCTTGGCACAAGCGTGGGGATCTCATTTGAGATGGATGATCCTGAGTCCACGGCTCAGCAGTATAACGCCATGCAAATTGCGACCCTTATCCGTGAGGATGGGGGCTTCAGGGTCTGGGGAGCAAAGGGTACAGGAAGTCCTTCGGACTCAAAAACGAGTCAGATTCAAAAGGTCCGAATTGCCGATGCCATCGAGGAAGCCATTGCCGCTTCAACACGCTGGGCGGTGGCGGCAGGGATCAATCGCGACTTCATAGGAGCGGTCGAAAGAAAGGTGAATAACTTTTTTTCAGATCTGATCCGTGAAGGGGCCATTGTCGGCGGCGAATGTAAGGGTGATGCGGAGCGCAATACAGCCGACGCTCTGGCCCGCGGCGATGTCTATTGGAAGTATAGCTTCACGCCAACGGCCGTGGCCGAGACGCTTCACTTTGAAGGATTCAACACCAATAAATACTACGAAAATTTTGGAGAAGGAGCTCAATGAATTCATTTCGTCTGATTTTATTCGCAGCCATTTTATGTTTAGGCTTTGCCGCTTTCGCCCAGCAAACAGCGCCGCTTTTTTCCGATAACGAAAGTCCTACGTTTGAAAGCACCTATCTTATCGACAACATTGGGACCAACAGCAAGGGAGGGGACCTCACGCTCAGGATCCACCAGACGGCCCCATTCGGTGAATGCAAGGACAGGTTGAACTGCCCTGCGTCAGTCATTGTTTCCGGGGCCACGGGAAATGTGAACATGCCTGTTGATGTGAATGTCCGCTCTCTTCATGTCGGAAAAAATCCGGTGATTGATGCCGGAGGAAAATGGGTGGGTCCTTCCACAGGACTCATCGGTCCCAAAGGTGACAAAGGCGATCCCGGTATTCCTGGTCCCAAGGGTGAATCCGGGCCTCAGGGCCCGCGAGGTGAACGTGGTTTTGATGGTTCTGTGGGGCCAACTGGCCCCAAAGGTGACAAGGGCGATCCCGGCATTCAAGGCCCTTCAGGGGAAAAAGGCGAAGCAGGGCCGCCCGGACTTCGTGGTGAGCGGGGCCCTGAGGGACTTCAGGGAATGTCCGGTCCCAAGGGCGACAAGGGTGATCCTGGAAAGCCCGGCGACGGCTGCTGGTACGACGATCAAACGCAAAGAATCAAATGCGGGGAGACCTGGATTGAAATCGCAAATCTCAAAGGTCCGAAAGGTGATTCCGGATCCGCAGGACCCAAGGGTGATAGAGGCGACAAGGGCGACAAGGGCGAACGGGGATTGCCAGGAGAAAGCTGCTGGTATGACGACCAGGCGCAAAGGATCAACTGTGCGGGAGGCACCTGGATTCCGATTGCTCTTCTGAAAGGACCGCAGGGTGAAAGAGGTCCGATGGGGCCTGCAGGACCAAGGGGCAGCGAAGGACCCACGGGCCCTCAAGGGCCAAAGGGAACCGTGGGCAGCTGCAGGAAGGTCCAATCTGAAACAACCCTTCTGAGCATGGCAGAGGTATCCGCCTCCTGTGATGAGGGTGAAATTCTGACTGGTGGAGGCTGCTACATCTCAAACGGAATAGGGCATCAGCTGCAGTCTTCTGTTCCTATCCTTGAGGAAGGCACATGGTATTGCGAGTGGATCTGGAAGTCAGGAGTAAGCCCACAGGCCAAAGGTCAGGCCTTTGCCACCTGCTGCAAATGAGGAGCTATGAATGTCCGTTAAATTTCCTTTGTACCTCAAAAATTTCAATCTGATCCTCGGTCCAACTGATTATGCCGGTGTCGCTGAGGAGGTCACGTTCCCAAAGATCGCCTACAAAACCGAGGAGGTGTTGAACGCCGGCATGGCGATGCCCATCAAGATGCCGACCGTGCTTGAGGCAATGGATGTGACCTTCAAGTTGAGCGAGCAGACCTTTGAAGGATTTGTTCTGGCGGGCGCTCCGACCGCAGGGCTGGTTGATGCCGTGGTTTATGGGCACATGCAAAATGCACTCGGCGCAACCTCCGAGCTGATCTATGCGATGCGCGGGACCATCCTCAAGATTGACCCTGGATCTGCAAAAAATGGGGATCTCAAGGCAGGTGTGCAGACGCTGGAGATGAATCTCATGTCGCTCGTTGTCACACGCGACAGCATTCCAATTTTCGCTGTCGATGCTCAGAACGGAGTCATCAAACACGGCCCCCTTGATCACTTCGAGTCGGCGCGAAAGAATTTGAAGCTTGGTTAATGTCATGACAATGATTTTAAGACAGGAGAATTTCAGATGATCCATAAGCTCATTCACCCCTTTGAGTACAAGGGAGAGACCTATACCGCCATTAGCCTGCCCGATGCCGCAAGGTTCAGACATCAGGTGGCATCACTACGCGTGGCAAGGGATGCCGCAGAGAAAAGTGCGGGCCTTAAGGTGGACTTATCGCTCTCTGATGATGCTCTTTTGAACCCGGATATTGTCCGCATGCTGGAGATCAACCTTGAAAGCGATCGGGCCATGATCGAAGCCTTCTGCGCGGATCTTCCGGCTGATGCGCTTGATGAACTTTCGATCGAGGACATGGAAGTGATCAACGCCCATATCAGGCGACTTATGCACCGTGAGGCCAAAGTGGGCGAGGCGGAGCATGGAAAAAAGCCGATCCGGCCCGGTCGCTCCGCATGATCATGCGGGCAGTGGCTGTGATGCGGGAGCGCTATGGTTTCACGGCCTTTGAATGCATGGAGATGACCATGGACGAATTTGAGGAATGGCTCGGGGCGCTGGATGATTCGAAAGACGATCCGACTGAGGGAGAGGTGGCGTTAAATGTCGAGACAGGTCAGCGTGTTGATCCGCGCAGCATTAGACAGCGCGTTCAAAAGCACTTTTCAAACGGCTGATGAAAGGCTTCGCGGGGTAAACTCTGCGCTAAAGGAAATGAAGCGGACCGCATCCGAAATGCGTGTGCTGGAGCGGACAAGAGACGACATCGCCGGGCTGACCGGGAAGCTTGAAGGCCAGAAAAAAGCCCTTTCAGATGTTCAGGTGAAGCTTGAGCAGCAGAAGGCAGCCTATGCCGCGCTTGATCAAAGAACTGAATCGGCTCGCGAAAAAGTGAAACAGGCAACCGAGGCTTATGCACGGCACCGCGAGGAACTCGGCAGGGAGCGGGCCGCCATTGAAGCTTCGCGGCGTCCTACAGAGGAGCAGATTGCGAGGCTTGAACGGCTTGGAAATGCCTTGAAGGAGGCCAGGGATGCGAAAGTATCCGCTGACCGCATGCTTCGCGGTGCCGAGGGAACGCTCAAAGGCAAACAGCAGTTTCTGGCCGTTATGCATTCGAAAATTGGGACCCTTGAGGCGGCCCGCAGTGCAGCAATCGAAAGAGGTGCTCCGGACGCTGAAATCCAACGGATAACCCATGCACTGGAGAAGGAAAGGCTCAAGGCCAGGGAACTCTCCGAAGCGATGCACATCTATGAAGTTGAAGTCCAGAGAGCCACAGCTGCGTCTGCTGACGCTGGTGCCAGGCTTGATGAAATGAATCGTCAGCTCTCAGAGCAGAAAAAGCTCATGTCAGGCATGCCCACGGCAGAGGAAACGGCCCGCCTTCAGGCTTTGGAGAAACAGGTTCAAGATTCCGGAAAGGCCATGTCTGAGGCCAAAAAGGAGGAAAAGGACGCCACCGACGCCCATCGCGCACATGCCAAAGCCGCCTCCCAGGCTGGGGAAAGTCTGGAGCAGCTTGAAAAGAAGGAGCGCGATCATGCGGCATCCGTGGCAGGGACTGAGCATCAAATCGCTAAAGCCAGGGAAGCGACCGAACGCTACTCGTCATCTCTTCAAAAGCAGGGGCACAATGTCGAGGATCTGACCGAGGCCCAGAGGCGGCATAATCAGGCGATTGAGCGTCAGCAGTATCTGGCCCGTCGCCAGGAAGAGCTGAACCGTCTTCGGGATCGAGCGCAGGATCTAAGATCACAGGCCATGAGCCATCTTTATTTCACGCTTGGCAGTGGCTATCTCTTTACCACTCCGCTCAGGCATGCTCTCGAATTTGAAAAGGCGATGGTCAGGGTCAAGGCCATGTCGGGTGCAAATTCTGAGGAATACAGGCGTCTCAAGGATGAAGCGAGGAGGCTTGGCTCGGAGACCATATTTTCCGCAAGGGAGGTGGCTGAAGCCTATAACGAGCTGGCCACCGCAGGCTATCGCACCAACGATATGATCGCAATCATGCCCAGCATGCTTGCCCTTTCGGAAAGCTCGATGACCTCCCTGGCTCGCACGGCTGAGATCACAAGCGAGGTGCTGCAGGGCTTTCGGATTGACGTTTCGGAGATGGCCAGGGTTGGTGATGCCCTGACGGCCGCATACTCTTCATCGGCATCCAGCCTTGAATCACTCGGGGAAATGCTGAAGTATGCTGCGGCTCCGGCCGTCGATGTCGGCTCGTCTCTTGAGCAGACCCTTGCTGCATCGTCGATCCTTCACAATACCGGCATCAAGGGGTCCATGGCGGGAACAAGCATGCGGGCCATTTTCCTTCGCATGGCCAAGCCTCCCAAGGAGCTGAAAAAGATTCTTGATGACATGGATATCAGCACCGTGGACAAGGACAACAATGTCAGAAACTGGATGGATGTTCTTTCGGATATCAATCTGAGGCTCAAGGGTGCCGGCAGCGCGAAGCGCGCCGCTGTCTCCAAGGCCCTTGGCGGCGAGGAGCATGCGCCGGCCGCCTCGAATCTTTTGGCAGCCGTGGACAGTGGTGCGCTTCGTTTCATGGAGAAAACGCTCAGGCTCGCCAGCCCATTCAACCTTATGGCCAAAAGGCTCCTTTCCATGCCAGATCAGGATCTGAAAAAGGCTTCTGACAGTCTTGGAGTCAAACTCACCAAGGCCATGAGTGGAGGCGGTATGACCCTTGCCTTCGCAGAGTCCCTCAAAGGTCTCCAGGGATCAGCTTTTGACCGGCAAATGCAAAGAATATTCAGCGAGCTGAAGCAGACGCCGAAGCTGGAGGATATCAGGCCCGATGAGTTTATGGGCACCGGTAAAAACGTCGATAGCGCTTTAAAAGCACTTCAAATCAGCCGCACTAAACCTCTTGGGGGAACAAAGACCAGCGACGAACTAACGTCCGAGATCAAAACGCGCATTCAGATGCTGCCCGTATCCGAGCAGCTGAAATTCATCGAAATTTTCTTCTCGCGCACCCGAAGCGGGATGAGGGAGCTTTTCACCGAGTTTCAAAAGGGCGGAAAGAATGCGGACCAGCTGCTCAAGGGACTTGATGAAGTTCTCAACATGGAAAAGTCAAAGAAAGGCCTCAGCGAATCGACCATCAATGATCTTAAAAAGCTGGAAAGCGCCTGGGATGACATCAAAATCTCGCTCGGAAATTCCCTGATCCCCATGCTGAAGGACCTTCTTATCTCAATTCAACCCATCGTCGATGGCCTGGGCAAATGGCTGAGGGAGAACCAGACGATGGCCAAAAACATCATGCTCGGCGTCGGATCTCTCTTTGCATTCAGCGCGGCCATGGCAGTGGCGAAATTTGCGCTGTCGGGTTTCGTTGACCTCTGGCGCATCGGGAAATGGGCCGGAGGGCTTTTTGGTCCTGGAACCCGTGGCCGCGCGGCCGCTGGATGGCTCAGGACAGGCGTTGGAATTGGAAAAAACTTTCTTGTGGAAGGACTCGTCAAATCAGGCTCCCTTGCCCGCTTCTCGCTCGGCTTGATCATGAACGCCGCCCGCGCGGCAGGTGCTGCTCTTTTAGCCATGGGGCCTGCTGGATGGGCTGTGGCCGCTGCCGTC
Source organism: Oligoflexus sp. (assembly GCF_035712445.1). Taxonomy (NCBI): domain Bacteria; kingdom Pseudomonadati; phylum Bdellovibrionota; class Oligoflexia; order Oligoflexales; family Oligoflexaceae; genus Oligoflexus; species Oligoflexus sp. Next base: position 21,935 of record NZ_DASTAT010000092.1, read on the forward strand.
GCAGCTGTCGCGGCAGCCGGGATCTATCTCTGGCGGAACTGGGATGAGATCGGGCCAAAACTTAAAAAGACCTGGTTCAGTATGAAGGCCTGGTTTCAAAGTCTCTGGGCGTCGATCGCCAATACTGCCGGCGCCGCCTGGGGCTGGATTCTCGGAAAGATCAGCATGGATCCCCTCCTCTGGGTGAGGGAAAAATGGGAACGTTTCCTTGAGTTTTTCAAAGGAATTTATGCGCGCATCAGGCCTCATGTCTCAGGGATTTTCCCATGGATGGAGAATGCCGGATCCGATGTCAAAGGCTTTCTATCGGATGCTGCCTCCGCAGGGAAGGAAGTGATTGGAAGCATGTTTGATTTTTCCGGGTTCAAATATGTGGCGCCACCATCGGAGGCGATTGAGAAGGCTGCAGGAGAAACGGCAGTCACCCAGCGCAATGTGATCACGGTCAACGCCACAATTCATGTGGAGGCCGGACCTGCAGCACCGCTGCAGGTGGCCAGCCGAATCAAAGGCGAAATCCAGTCGGCATTCCGAAGCGTTCCCTCCTTTTCATTTCTTGATCCGGTTATAGTGAGCTGAAAGATGGCATTTGATCCGATTCCGCTTTTCAAAAAAGAGGTTTTTGCAAGGCTCGGGGATTTCAGTTTCGAGCTTCTGACGCTCTCCCCGGAGAAGGTCGAGCGTGAAACAGGCTACAGGTGGGTGAAGCAGGAGCCCATCGGCGCGCCTGCCATTCACCAATACATCGGGGCCATGGGAAAAATTGCGGCACCTGCCGAGGATAAACTGACCATTGCCGGTGTTCTGCACCCGGAATTTTCCGGACGGATTGATCACTTGAAAAGGCTGCGGGACATGGCCGCCTCGGGAAAGCCGCAGCGGCTCATCTATGCCGACACCGAAATCGGACAGAACATGGGCCTATGGATCATTCAGAAGATCAAGGAATCACGCTCGATCTTTTATGGCGACGGCATTCCGCGCCGCATTGAATTCAGCCTGGAGCTTGAGTTTTATGGCTGAATGGCAGCTCAGGGATGGGGATGAACTCGATCACATCTGCTGGAGGCATTATGGGGATCTACCCGGCGCGCTCGAAGCGGTGCTGAGAGCCAACTGGGAAAGCCTTCATCTTTTCGATGATCTTGGAGAGGTGAAACTCCTTCAAAGCGTGGCTTTCATGAACCTTCCCGACTTGAAACGACCAACCAATATTTCAAACAGCATAAGGCTATTCGAATGATTCCAAACTTTCGTATTGAAACAAGTGGCAAGGATCTGACCGAGGCGATCCGCTCACGGCTTTTAAGACTGACGGTTAAGGACGAGGCATCCTGGAAGTCCGATGCAATGACCCTGGAGCTGATCGACGATGGCATCGAATGGCCAGAGGCCGGCCAGGAATTTTCCATAGCACTTGGCTATGACAATGTCCTAACGAGCGTCGGACGCTTTGCCACAAAGCATGTCGGCGTAGCCATGGATGGCAGGCGTATCCTTAAAATTGAGGCTGCTGCCATGGAGCAGAGCTCATCCCTTAAGAGTCAGCGGGAGCAGTCCTGGGACGGGACCACGCTTGGCGCCATCGCGGAGGAAATCGCACGAAGAAATGGGCTCAAACCGGCTATCTTTGACGAGCTGAAATCCATTGTGATTGAACACGAGGACCAGACCGAATCCGATCTGGCCTTTCTTTGCCGCCTTGGACGCCGTCATGACCTTACGATCAAGGTCAGCGGTCGGTATTTGATGCTGACTCCCGCCGATAGAAGCGGAGCTGATCCGGACGGCACCATCCCTGTCATCCGCATCGAAAAGCCAATCCGGTTCGAATACTCAGGCGATCAAACAAGCCGCTACACCGGGGTCCGTGCCTTCTGGTACGACAATGACTTTGGGGAGAAGCGTCATGTCATGTACGGCAAAGAAGGAGTTGTGCTTGAACTTGAGTACAACAAGATCACGGAAGCAGGCGCGCGCAAGGCAGCTGAGACAAAATTCCGTGAAGTGGTACGCAAAGGGAAGACCCTTACACTCACAGTCCCCGGCAACGTGCAGCTGGCTGCCGAACGGAAAATTGATGTCCAAGGCTTCGGGGCTGGCATTGATGGGGAATGGGTGATCAAGTCGGTGGAGCATGCGATCGATGGCACTGGGTTCGCGAGCAAAGTCGAGTGCTGCGTTGATGGCTACGAGGCCTTTATCAAGCCGGATTATGAGGAGTGATTACTATGTCTTTCAGACCGTCAATATTTGTAATAGAGCAGCGCATCCTTAAGTATTTGGCAGATAGGGGAGAAGAGGCGACGCTAGCGGAAATCAAACAAAATGTTAAAGGTAGGAATAGAACAATCATTGAAGTGCTTAAAGACCTTGTTGAGAGTTCGGATGTGAATCGTAAGGGCTTTGGCATAAGAGATGCGCCCTTTCGTTTTACACTGAGTAAGCCCATCAGACCAAGGCCGAGATCTCGTGAGCCCTTTCGTCAATTGCTTAACGAAGACACTGTGGAGGTATTTATATGAATCCACAAGAGTTTATAAAGCGATTGGGCGAACTTGGCATCTTCTTGGAAGTACGCGGTGAAGACCTTTGCGTTCGAGGGAAACGTGAACGGCTTACTAGCAAACAGATGCAGGAGATAAGCGATAGGAAAGCGAGCATCATAACAACTCTGAAGAACCAAGATCCAAGCGATAGCAAATCTATGGATTTGAGAGGATGTGATAGTGACGCAAAAAATTTGATTGAATTGAATCCGCAAGAGTTTGAGAATGTCGTCCAAGTTTTCCGTACATTGTTTTCATGGAAAACATCAAATACACCATGATTCGGAAAATAAGGAGCGTAAATGACAGCATGGAAGCTAAGCTCGAACCGTCGTTCGGTGGCCATTCTTCGAGTCAGCAGTAGGAAGCAGACAGATAATACCAGCCATGAGGTTCAAGAGAGAGAAGTTGCAGATTATGCCAAATCTAACGGGCTGAATCTCGTTAAAGTTTATAAAATCACTGAATCGGCAAGACACTCCAAAAATAGAAAGCAATATCGAGCGGCCCTCGACTTCATCTTGTCAGAGGGAGTTCGACATATTCTGTTCTATATGCAAGACCGGGAAGCAAGAAATCTTCAGGATCTTGAAGATAATGAAAATCTCATTAAAAATGATCAGATCGTAATCCACTACGTTCACGATCGCCGCGTCTTGGACAAAAATAGTCCCGAATCTGAGTTTTTTTCAAGGGATGTCCATGGTGTGATGAATAAGAATCTATCCCGCGTTATATCTGCCAAAGTAAAAGACTCAATGCGATATCGGGCTCAAATGGGCTGGTTTCCTGGTGGTCTTGTTCCCCTAGGGTATACCTATGTTAGGCCCAAGGGGGCTGATGGCCGTGAGATAAGGCGTGCGCCTGCGACGATCGAGGTGGATCCAAATGAAACCCATGTGAGGCTTGTACGTAGAGAATTTGAACTCAAGGCCCAAGGCTATTCGTTAGATAAGATTCGAGAATCCAACATAGCATCCGGTTTAGTCCCTAACTATATGCTTCCGACCTACCATAGGACATCAATTGATGTACGGCTTCATAATAGATTCTATGTTGGCAAATTCATGTGGGAAGGCGTGGAGTATGATGGGAAGCACCCGTTAATTATCCCGCGAGACCTGTGGAATGCCGTAGCCGCGAGTTTTGAGGATGGAATCCGTGCAAGCCCAATTACCAATGAACACGGGATCTTTTCGGGTTTCTTACGCTGCGCAGATCCACAATGTGGATGTTTGATCACCTACGACCCTAAAACAAAAGTCATTGCAAAAACGGGAGAAAAAAAGACTTACCATCTATATCGCTGTGGGAATGGTCGCAGAGTCCACTCGTCGTTTAAAGGAAGCTACGTGTCAGAGGAAAGCCTCTGGGAGCAGTTTGGAAAGGCGGTTGATACTCTGATGGTAACTGAAGAATTGGCAAAGGCAGTAGCCGACGAGTTAAATAAATCTGACCATAAATTGATAGACGAAACACGACGCGAAATAAAGAGTCTGGAGGAGTCACTTCGAGGACTGGAAGCCAATAACAATCGAATATTTGACCTATACCTCGGCGGGAAAATTGATGACCAGGAATATAAGATCCAAAAAGCTAGAATCAGAGATCAGAAGAGCCAGGTTGTGCGTGAGATAGACACACTTAAAGCTAGGACCGACAAAAAATCCCAAGTTTCGGCCAAGACAATTTTCGAACTGTGTAATGAAGCGAAAACATTGTGGAAAGACAAGGCACCAGTTGAAAAGCGGAACTTTCTAAAAAGGATACTTTCGAACCAGAAGTTGGAGGGTCAAACACTGCGATATAATTTAAAAAAACCATTCGCAGTGTTAGTAGAAATGCAGAATTCGCTTGACTGGTGGGCGTTCACAGATTCGAACTGTGGACCCTTAGCTTGTAAGGCTAATGCTCTAACCAACTGAGCTAAACGCCCGATCCTCAAACGAGGAATGGGTTATCGCAGAATTCAAAAGTACTGTCAACCCACTTCTTCCTC